>JAEWFE010000224.1 GCA_023389005.1 Bacillota bacterium | reverse complement strand
AATGAAATCGAGGAATAGAAGTAGAAAAATATCGGTCGCACACGCACCAGCATGCTGGTATCTGAGAGGTGGGGAAGGGCCGTCCCACCTATTCCTTGGCACTTAGAATATTCTAGGTGCTTTTTTTATTTTTAGGCGTTTTGCTTGTGTTTCATCTAAAAAGCATTATAGTTAAAGTTAGAATTGAAAGTTACGGAGTATTTTCATGGAAACGATAAAGATTTTACATACCAATGATATCCACTCACATTTGGAAAATTGGCCGCGAATAGCGCAGTTCATAGAAAGTCAACAACAAGCATCCAAAGACGATGAAACACTTTGGACCTTGGATTTAGGCGATTTTTGTGATCGGTGGCATCCTTTAACCGAGGCCACGCATGGAAAAGGCAATATCGCATTACTGAATCAAGCCCACTATGATCTTGTTACTTTGGGTAATAATGAAGGACTAGGTTTTAGCCAAGATGAATTTAAAGAGCTTTATCAACAAGCTAATTTTCAAGTGGTGATTGCTAATGTCAGACAAATGAATCAACAACTTCCGCCTAACTGTCACGCCTATACGATTCTGACGACAAAAGACCAAACTAAAATCGCCTTTATCGGTTTGACTGCACCTTTTGAATCTGGGTATCGTGCCAATGGTTGGTTAATTTTAGATCCTCAAGAAACCTTGCGTGCGTTTTTACAAGAATTAATGCAACAAGCTGATCTCATTTGTGTGATGAGCCATTTAGGGGTGATGCAAGATCGTTTACTTGCTCAAAATTTTCCTGAAATTGACCTTATTATTGGTTCACATACGCATCATGTGTTTGTTCAGGGAGAATTCGTAAATCAGACTTTGTTGGCAGCGGCCGGGAAGTATGGCCAATATGTGGGTGAAATTACTTTAACTTTGGAAAATCATCAGCTAAAAGAGAAACGCGCACGGGCCATTTGTTATGAAGATTTACCACCGGTAGCCGATGAAGGATGTGTGAGTGAAGGGTATTTTCAAGAAGGTCAACATTTATTAGCTGAGCAAGTCCTTTGCACAATCAATGAAGAAAAATCCATTGAAAAAATTACCGCAGAATTAGCTCAAGCGATGAAAGCTACGACCAATCAAGACTTGGCTTTATTAAATACAGGCATAGTTTTACATGCTTTAGCCAAAGGTGTCATTACGAAAAAAGACTTACATGAAATTTTGCCTCATCTGATTCATTTAGTGACTGTTGAGTTGCAAGGATGTGATTTAATCCGTCTGGCAGCTGAAATAACTAAGAATCAGCCATTTTTAAGCTATTATCAACCAAAAGGCTTAGGATTTCGTGGTAAGATTTTCGGGCAAATTTATAATGACGGCTTAGTCTATCATCCGGAAAGTCAAACAGCAAGTCTTAGAGGAAAGGCAATTGCACCCAATCAAAGCTATTCGTTAGTGACTTTGGATTATTGGGTCTTTTTGCCTTTTTTCCCAACACTAGAAATTGCTGGGGAGGTCACGTTATATTATCCGAAATTATTGCGGGAGATTTATGGCGAATTTTTAGCAAGAAATGAGAATTAAACATACACAAACAATCGCTGAAAAGGTATAATAAAAAGGACAGTATATTATTGATAGGATGGTGAAAAGATGACCAATCAGGAAACGCAACAAGAAATGCAAACAACCCAAGAACAAGCCACAGAAGAAAAAGTGGAATATAAAGGGGAAGTCGTTACCCGAATTGAAGAAAATAAATATCAAGTCGGATCTAGACAATATGAACTAGTAGCCAATCATCGTGACGGGTTCGATGCGCAAAAATTCGGTGAACGCTATAGTGATGTGCTAGCGAAGTATGATTATATTGTTGGGGACTGGGGTTATGAGCAGTTGCGCTTAAAAGGCTTTTTTGAAGAAAATAATAAAAAAGCTTTACCCGAGCAAAGAATTGATACGCTAGAAGATTATTTATATGAGTATTGTAATTTTGGTTGCGCCTATTTTGTGGTGAAACGAATTGGCGGTAAGCGTGAAAAGATGCAAAATCGTAAAAATAAAAAGCATAAAAATAATCAAGCTTTTGTAGAAGAAAAACGCGAAGTCATTGCCCATAAGAAAAAGCCAACGATTAAATCACGAAAAACTTCTGAAAATCATAAACAAGAAAAGCATACCATCAGTCATGTCGAAGGTAAGCGAAATTTTGTAGTAAGAAAGCGAGAGGACTAGGCTGTGAAATATAAAGGATATTTAATTGATTTAGATGGGACAATTTATCTAGGCAAAGAACCCATCCCAGCAGGTAAGCGATTTGTCGAACATTTACAAGAAAAGGCGATTCCGTTTTTATTTGTAACGAACAATACGACGAAATCTCCAGAAACCGTGGCACATCGTCTAGCCAATGAATTTGATATTCATGTGACCGCCGAGCATGTTTATACTGCGACTTTAGCGACGATTGATTTCATGAAGGAAAAAAATCTAGGCAACAAGGTTTATGTGATTGGGGAAGCTGGTCTAATCGATTTAATTGTCGCAGCAGGTTTTGAATTAGATGATGAAAATCCCGATTATGTGGTTGTCGGTTTGGATAATGATGTGACTTATGAAAAATTTGTCAAAGCGACATTAGCGATTCAAAAAGGCGCATACTTTATCGGAACCAATCCAGATAAAAATATTCCTACTGAGCGTGGATTATTGCCGGGTGCTGGTGCGTTAATCTCATTTTTAGAGACTTCTACTCAAACCAAAGCGACCTATATCGGTAAGCCGGAAGCCATCATCATGGAAAAAGCCCTTGAACATTTGCAAATGACTAAAGAGGAAGTCATCATGGTAGGCGATAATTATGAAACGGATATTCGCTCAGGGTTAAATAATGGCATTGATACTTTATTGGTGCTTTCTGGTTTTACCTCTAAAGAACAAGTACCACATTTACCAGAAGCGCCAAGTTATGTTGTTGATAATTTGGATCAATGGGACTTTAAATAATGAAGTTATCCTTTACGACTAGTTATTGGCTGAAGTATTTGTGCGTGCTGTTGACTGTGATTAGTTTGGCGATTACGATAACCATTCATTTTACGCCACTGTATTATTTACAAGAGTTTCAGCACCATTTAGCGCAAAGTGTTGGCTTGACGCGCACGCAATTATTTCATAACTATCATCAATTATTAGCCTATTTGGATTTACTTTGGATAAAAGAGTTACAATTACCCGATTTTCCAAGTAGTAGTTCTGGGACGAAACATTTTTACGAGGTGAAACGGTTATTTTTATTCAATTATGCCGTTTTACTTGTAACTTTTGTGCCGAGTCTACGCATTTTAAAGCAGCTATATCGGCAAAAAATGACCTGGCTATTTATTCGCCCAATTCAGTGGACTGCATTGGTATTTGGACTGTTATTATTTTTGATGGCGATTGGTTTTGAGCGCTTTTTTATCTATTTTCATCAGATTTTATTTAGAAATACGGATTGGTTATTTGATCCAGCTACTGATCCGATTATCAATGTTTTGCCAGAATCCTTTTTCATGCAATGTTTTCTGCTATTCTTTGGGTTACTCTTGCTAAGTTTAGTGACATTGTATACAATAGGCAAAAAACAATTAAAAGAAAAATAACGAGGTGTTTGATTTGGTTGATTTAACGAATAAATTCAATCCACAAGTTGGTAAAATTGCTGTATCTTTAATTCGTCAGTTTGATGAGCGGGTTTCATCCATTCCGAATATTTTAAAATTAACTTTAGGGGAACCTGATTTTACAACTCCGGAGCATGTCAAAGCATCAGGAAGAGAAGCCATTACGCAAAACCATACCCATTATTCAGGAATGGCAGGCTTAGCAGATGTACGTCAAGCAGCGAGTGCCTTTTTAAAACAAAAATATCAAGTGGATTATCATTGGCAAGATGAGATTTTAGTGACTGTGGGAGCGACAGAAGCGATTTCGGCGGCCTTGCTTGCGGTTTTATGCCCAGGCGATGAAGTCTTACTACCAGCGCCTATTTATCCTGGATATGAACCAGTGATTACCTTAGCTGGGGCAAAACCAGTATATATGGATACGAGTGATAATGGCTTTGTTTTATCGCCTGATACCTTGGAAAAAACCTTAATTGCGCATCGAGATAAGGTCAAAGCAGTTATTTTGAACTATCCAAGCAATCCAACTGGCGTGACTTATACACGTGAAGAAGTACAAGCTTTAGCCGATGTATTAAGAAGGTATGAAGTCTTTGTCATCAGTGATGAAATCTATAGTGAATTAACTTATGATGGCCATCATGTTTCGATTGCGGAATATTTAAGAGAACAAACCATTTTAATTAATGGGTTGTCTAAATCGCATGCAATGACTGGTTGGCGTATCGGTTTTATCTGTGCACCGAAAGAATTGACCAAAGAAATTATCAAAGTACATCAATATTTAGTAACAGCAGCATCCACGATTTCTCAAAAAGCCGCTGTGGAAGCTTTAGTGGCTGGTATTAATGATGCGGATGAAATGAAAGTCGAATATCAAAAACGCCGTGATTATCTTTTTGAAAAAATGTCGGCACTTGGCTTTGAAATTGCTCGCCCATCTGGTGCTTTTTACATCTTTGCTAAAATTCCAGCAGGATTAATACAAGATTCTTTTGATTTTTGTGTGGATTTGGCGCAAAAACAACAATTAGCGATTATTCCAGGTATTGCCTTTGGTCCAGAGGCGGAAGGTTATGTCCGTTTAAGTTATGCCGCAAGTATGGAAAAATTAGTCGAAGCGATGAAACGTTTAGAAAAATACGTTCAAAACGAAAAAGCTTAAAATATCCCAGTTAATGAAAGATTGCTCACTTTACTATTAAGGTGGGTAATTTTTTTATTTCTATCATTAAAATTGGGAGGACATATGGTATGATGAGAGAAAACGTAGCAGAGGTGAGCGGTATGAAGTCATTTTGGAATCAGATAAACGATTATTTTGAACAGCATCCTTATCAAGAGGTTATCATTCTTGCTATAGCTATAGTCGGTTCAATCCTTGGTATTACAATCGAATATCTCGTAAATGGCGATTTCATGATTGAAAATATTTGGACCTTCCTCTTTCTCAATCTTGGCTTTTTATACCAATCCTTTCACAAGCAGAAACGAGCAAAGGAAAAGAAAAAATAATGTTGCTTTTATTTACCTAACCTTTACAATCTAAGAGAAATTTTTACATAGAATCAAACGGACTTTTACATCCACTTGTTAAGATAAATATGTAAGCAAGAAGTCAACTTACAAATCATTTTATTCAAGTAAGTAAGAGGAGTCATTACTATGAAAAAATTATCAGCCATGTTACTTTTAACAGGAGTATTTTTAGCCGGATGTGGCAATGCTAGTTCAACCGAAAACAGTTCAGCTAACTCGAAACAAGTCCAAATCGTTGCGGTGGGTTCAACTGCCTTACAACCCTTAGTGGAATCTGCTCAGGAACAGTTTGTTGCAAAAAATGCGAATTATCAAATTACCGTGCAAGGTGGGGGCTCAGGTACAGGTTTGAGTCAAGTGGCCAGTGGTTCGGTGCAAATTGGTAATTCCGATGTCTTTGCAGAAGAAAAAGATGGCGTAGATGCAAGCAAACTCGTTGATCATCAAGTGGCAGTTGTTGGGATGGCCCCAGTTGTCAATAAAGCAATCGGTGTCAAAAATATCACCAAGGCCCAATTAATTGCGATTTTTACTGGTAAGGTGAAAAATTGGCAAGAGTTAGGCGGTAAGGACCAAGAAATTGTTGTTGTGAACCGAGCAAGTGGATCAGGTACGCGCGCCACTTTTGAAAAATGGGGCTTAGATGGGGCAAAAACCATTCAAGCGCAAGAACAAGATTCATCAGGAACGGTGAAAAAGATTGTTTCTTCTACCCCTGGTGCGATTAGTTATTTGGCTTTGTCTTATATTGATGATAGTTTAGAAGCACTCTCTTTAGACGGTGTCGCACCAACTGCTGAAAATATCGAAACCAATGATTGGCCAATTTGGTCTTATGAACATATGTATACCAAAGGCAAGCCAACAAAAGAAATCAAGAAATTTTTAGATTACATGGTTTCTGATGAAGTTCAAGAAGGTTTGGTCAAAGGTTTAGGGTATTTACCAGTAACGAAGATGCAAGTCTCGCGTTCTGCTGATGGACAAGTGACCGAGAAATAATCCTGTCTCTTCTAATTTGAAAGAAAAGCACAACCTACTCACGCTTTTCATCTCATCATAAGTTCTCCATAATAGAAAGCCCCTCGTAGCTTGAAAACTATGAGGGGTTTTCTGTTAATTCAGGAAGTTCAACGATAAAAGTAGCGCCTAAGCCAGGATGACTCTCCACCCAGATGCGGCCACCTAATTTTTCAGTATAGTCTTTC
>JAEWFE010000171.1 GCA_023389005.1 Bacillota bacterium | reverse complement strand
CAGCCGTTTTTCCAGAAATATTTTCTAAATAATCATCAATTGTGACATCAATTTGATAGCGATCATTCATTTGACCTAGCTCACCATCAAGAATTTTTTCCATACTGCGCGAATTTAACTGTAAACTACGCATAGATTGGGTGTAGTCAGCTAATAATTTAAAACAACTGATAAGGAGATAATCACCAGCATAAACCGCAGTCGAATTATCAAATTGTTTGCGAATAGTTGGCAGTTTGCGACGAATATCGGCTTCATCAATAATATCGTCATGGATGAGAGTCGCAGTATGTAGCATTTCGATGGCTGCAGCAAGACAAATGGCTTTTTTACGATCTTGTTCTTCCCCAAATTGTGAAAAAAGTAGTTGATAAGCCGGTCTTAATAGTTTACCGCCAGAATGAATCATATCTAATACTGCTTTTTCGACAGCTTTATTTTTTAATTTCACGGATTGTTCCATCAGTTCAATGGTCTGATTTAATTCAGGAACTAATTGTGGATAGTTTTGCCACATGGGATGTAATTTCATCTAAATCAAATCCTTTCCAATTAATTGACTTGACCAATTTTGTTGTGTTTGTCGATCGCGCTCCATTTGAAATCTTTGCAAGGTTCGCACGTGCATAAATAAATAATTCGCACAGACACCAATGGCAATCCCTGAAAGAATCCCTAAAAAGGAAAGCACTGGTAGATAGAGCATGACGGTCCAGGATTGTGCAATAAGGGAGGCTGTCACAAGTTGGCCTACATTATGCATAAAACCTCCTGTGGCGCTAATACCAATAATACTGACTCGTTTTGGCCCAAGAGATTTGACCAGCATCATGCCGATATAACTGAGCACCGCCCCAGAAAAGCTATATAGAAATGTCGAAACTGTACCACCAAGTAATGTTGATAAGCAAAGTCTTAAGCTAATCAGCGTGATGGTTTCGCGTTTGGATAAGGTAAAAATAGCGATAATTGTAATCAGATTGGCCAGTCCCATTTTCGCTCCTGGTGCAAAACCAAAAGGATAGGGAATCATATTTTCAATGAGTCCAATCACTAAAGCTTGAGCCACAAGTAAAGAGATATAGACCATCGTTTTTAGTTTTGATTGTACCATAAGTAAAAGCAGCTAATAAATGACGCTACCAGATTCACTCCCATCTGAGGACTGGATTTCGATAACTAATTTATGAGGTAAACAGACGATGGTTTCCCCCGGTTTTTTAATCCAGCCACGCTTCACACAGATTTGATCACCGCAATTGGCTTCTTTCATCCGTATTTGATTACGATTCACTTCAATAATATTATAATCCCCATCTTTATCTTCATAACGATAGGTGTAGTGTTCTCCATTTTCACTTAAATCAAACGTTTTGACTTGTTTCCCATCTACTTTAACAATGGCTTGATAAGTGACTTCATTGATTTTAGCTTGATAGATACTAAAAATGAGAATTGGAATAAAAGAGAGAATTACCAAGCTTATGAGAATAATAAAATCCCAACGCTTCATGCGACTCTTTTTAAAAAATGTTTTGAAATCCACAAAATTTCTCCTTTAATTATCTGTTTAATAGGCGAACTAAAAGTTTAATTCGTCTATTAAACAGAAGGAAAACTGAAACAGCTTGTCTCAGTTTTCCTAAAAAGATTTATCTTTTAGTGCTTAGTATCTCGATTTGACATCGCCATACCACCAGTGCCCTAGTTTACGTTGTAACCAAGGAACTACCCAGTGATCAAGACCAAAGGCACGCCCAGAACCGTTCATCAAGGCAATGGCAACTGGAATAAACCAAATATTTACCCAGAAGAACATTCCTGATAGACAGAAGGCCACGACTAAGGCTACTGTTGTCGCACTAGCTAACCAAGTGAATAGACCAACGATTAAAGCTAGAGCAATACCAATTTCCACGATAGTCATGAATTTTTGGAAGAATAAAGCAACTTCTTTATTAGGCATCATAAATTTCATGATACTTTCGAACCATTTTGGCATGTGATCTAACACTTGCATTGGTTGTTCGCCGTAAGCATAACTAAATCCAAAGTGAGCAGCTTGAGTCGCAGCTTCACCACCACCACTTGCAGCAGCGCCACTCGCAGCACTTGTCGCTTCAGCAGCACCAGATCCTGCGGCAGAGGCACCAGTTGTTGCAGCTTGTTCTTGCAACCAAGGGAATGGGAAGACGATGTGATCGGTAAACCATGAACCTTCACCAAACCAAGTGCTTGGTTGGAATAGATGACCATTATCACCTAAGACTTTCTTCATAGATTCGATTAACCACATGAATCCGTAGAAGATACGTAATGGTACGCTCCATAAAACATTACCATAACGTGATGAGTGACCACGCATAATATTTCTTTCATCTTTAATATGGAAGAATTCATGCATGATGTATTGGAACATATAATATCCAGAACGAATGTCAAAGAAGTATTTCAAGTTTACCACGTGTTTCATAAACATCGCGAAGAAGCCAGATAATTTAATCTTACCAAATAGGTTAGCTACCCCGTAACGAGAACCAATTGAAACCATGAAACCTTGGTAGTTACTCTTGAATGGATGTTTTTCGCCACCTTTAATAGATGCGATAACATTTTCAGCCGCACAGTGCGCAGTTTGTTCAGCTGCTTGTACGATTTGAGGAGTTGGTTTGCCAGGAGTTTCTTCATAGTAAACTAAGTCCCCAATAATATAGATGTTTTTATCTTCGTAGCCTTTTGCTTGCATGTATTGGTTTGCTACTAAGCGGTTTGCACGCGCTTTTTCAATACCGAAGTCGGCTGCATCAGAAGTCGCTTTAACCCCAGCAGTCCAGATTAAAGTATGTGTTGGAATGGTGCTACCATCTTTTAAGACGATATGATCTTTTGCCACTTCAACGATTGGTGATTCAGTTAAGATTTCAACACCATGTTTTTTCATGTAGCGTTCAGCCTTAGCCGCACCACCACGGTCTAACATGTTTAAGATAGTTGGCATTGCTTCAACAACTTTAAGTGTGAAATCATCTTT
>JAEWFE010000128.1 GCA_023389005.1 Bacillota bacterium | reverse complement strand
GTATTTTAGAAGAATTGAAGAAAGCCTATCGTCCAGAGTTCTTGAACCGTATCGATGAAACTGTGGTCTTTAATTCATTAGATGCGAGCGAAATTCATGAAATTGTGAAAATCATGAGTCGTCAAATCGTCGCACGTATGGCAGAACAAGGCATTCAATTGAAGATTACGCCAAGTGCCATTGATGTCATCGGGAAAGCCGGCTTTGATCCAGAATACGGTGCACGGCCAATTCGTCGGGCATTGCAACGTGAAATTGAAGATAAGCTAAGTGAAGCGTTGATTTCTGGCCAAGTTCAATTAGGCGATGCAGTGACTATCGGTGCTTCTAAAGGCAATATCACTTTGACTGTCAAGGATAGCAAAACCCAACCGCTTGAACTTGTTGGTAGTGGTAAATAAGCAAGACTTTCAGCAGACCAGGGTCATTGTGCTCTGGTCTGTTTTTTGAAGTGTTCAAAATTTGGCTTGCTTTTTAATGATTTCGTGTGAAGTATCACAAAAATCCACGGGTTCGTCCAGATAAGTCTGATACGATAAAAATATCAATTGTGAAATATTTTTTTAACGAGAAAGTTTTTTAATCCTTTAGAATCACCCTGTTTTTAATCGTTGTTATCTTTCAAGAAATAACATAAGTATCAATAAAAAGTCGGCGCCGTTTCATTGCACAAACACTGAATTAATGATACAGTAAATAGTGCCTGTTACATATAAATTTGAATTATGACAAAGAATTGAGGTTTTTTGATGATTAATATTGTCGCAACGGTAGAATCTTTGGTCCAAGCTGAGCAATTATTACCGTATGTAGATACCATCTTTTTTGGTGAAGAACGTTTTGGCCTACGCTTGCCAGCCAGCTTTACCAGAGAAGAACAAAAACAATTAGTAGACTTAGCCCATCAGCACGGCAAAAAAGCGATGATTGCAGTGAATGGGATTATGCATCCGGAAAAGATGAAAGAAATCCCTGAGTACTTGGCTTTTCTACGCTCAATCAATGTAGATTTGATTTCCCTTGGCGACCCTGGGATTATCTATGTGATGCGCAAAAATCCAGAATTGACCGTACCTTTTATTTATGATGGGGAAACATTAGTTACGAGTGCGCGTCAAATTAACTTCTGGGCGAAAAAAGGCGCATTAGGAGCTGTCCTTGCCCGTGAAGTGCCTTTTGAAGAGATGAAAGTGATGTCTCAAGAGCTACAAGTCCCCGCAGAAGTTTTAGTCTATGGCGCGACTTGCATCCATCAATCCTTACGTCCGCTTTTACAAAATTACTATAACTTTACGCAACAAAAAGAATCGGTGAAAAAAGAGCGCGGACTATTCTTAAGTGAACCGAAAAAAGAAGAAACGCATTATTCGATTTACGAAGATAGCCATGGCACGCATATTTTCGCTGATAAAGATATTCAATTGATGAATGAATTAACGGATTTAGTGGCCTATCATTTTACGACTTGGAAATTAGACGGTATCTATTGTCCTGGAGAAGGCTTTGTGGCGATTGCGAAGGCTTTTGATACTGCCAGAAAAGCCATTGAAGCGAACAATTTTACCGATGAATTAAAAGCACAACTTGTCGCTACGATTGAGGCAAATCATCCTGTCAATCGCGAATTAACGACTGGTTTTTACTATATCGAACCAGATGCTATTAAATAAGGAGAGACTATCATGACTGTTCAATATAAACGACCCGAGATTCTAGCACCAGCTGGGACACTCGAAAAATTAAAAACAGCCATCCATTATGGGGCAGACGCTGTATATATTGGTGGAAATGCCTATGGATTGCGTTCACGTGCGGGTAATTTTACCTATGAAGAAATGAAAGAAGGCGTGGAGTTTGCCAAGGCGCACAATGCCAAAGTCTATGTGGCGGCTAATATGGTCACGCACGAAGCCAACCAAGCAGGCGCCGGTGAATTTTTCCGTGAATTGCGTGATGTGGGGATTTCTGCGGTTATCGTTTCAGACCCAGCTTTAATCGAAATTTGTATTACTGAAGCACCAGGATTACCTGTTCATTTATCCACACAAGCCTCAGCCACCAACTTTGAAACCTTAGAATTTTGGAAAGAAGAAGGTTTAGAGCGAGTGGTATTAGCGCGTGAAGTTTCGATGGAAGAGGTCGCAACGATTCGCCAAAATACGGATATTGAGATTGAAGCCTTTATTCATGGGGCGATGTGTATCTCTTATTCAGGGCGTTGTACGTTGTCTAACCATATGTCCATGCGTGATGCCAATCGTGGTGGTTGCTCACAATCTTGTCGTTGGAAATACGACTTATATGACATGCCATTTGGAACTGAACGTCGCAGCTTGGTGAAAAATGGAGCGGTTGCGGAAGAGTTTTCGATGAGTGCCGTAGATATGTCGATGATTGAACATTTGCCAGACTTGATTAAAAATGGTGTAGATAGTTTCAAGATTGAAGGCCGTATGAAATCTATTCACTATGTCTCAACGGTATGTAATGTTTATCGTGCAGCCGTGGATAGCTTTATGGCAGATCCAGAAAATTATGTCTGCAAACAAGAGTGGATTGATGAATTATGGAAAGTGGCGCAACGTGAATTAGCGACTGGTTTTTACTATCATATCCCAACAGAAAATGAACAATTATTTGGTCCACGTCGTAAAATTCCAGAATATAAATTTATTGGTGAAGTAATTAGCTATGATGAAGAGACCAAAATTGCGACCATTCGTCAAAGAAATCACTTTAGCGTAGGCGATGAAATCGAAATCTATGGTCCGGGCTTCCATCATTTCCATCAAAGTGTCGAATGGATGAAAAATGAAGAGGGCGAAATGATTGATCGTGCACCAAATCCAATGATGCTCTTAACAATGCCGGTTGCTGAACCAGTCAAACCAGGCGATATGTTACGAAAGAAAAAAGAAGAAAAGGTTAGAGAGAAAAAAGTCGCTCAAGCCTAATGAATATAAATCAACTTAGACCAGAGACGGATAGTGTTTCTGGTCTGTTTTTTTGAATCAAAGGAAGTGGTAAATCGAGTTGAATAGTAATGTCGTTTGCGTTACAATTGTACATGAAGGAGGGATAGTCGATGGTCAAAAATGCGACATTAAATTTAAGAGTTGATGCTTCAGTTAAGGAAAAAGCAGAAAGTGTATTGTCTAAATTAGGGGTACCAATGTCTACTGCAATAGATATGTATTTGAATCAAATCGCACTTACAGGAGGAATTCCTTTTAAAGTTGCCTTACCTCAGGCGCCAGAAACTATCGATATGGGGAGATTAAGTAAAGAAGAGATTTCTGACTTATTGCAAGCAGGAATGGACGATATGCTTGCAGGAAGAGTTTGTGATGCAAAAAATGCCTTTGAAGATTTTGAAAAGAAGTAAGGGCAATCATTTTATAGTTAAAATTATCCAACTTAGACCAGAGACGGATAGTGTTTCTGGTCTGTTTTTAGTATAATGAATTTGTTATCTAAAAAAGGAGGCATGAAAAATGGAGTATATTAAAAATCCAATTATTCGCTATTTATTGGCTATTTTATTGTTTATCGGATTATTTCTTTTGGATCAGATTGCTTTTGTCTTTCCAATTATTGGAAAACAAATATCGGATAATCAATCATTTGTATTAGCAATTGGCGTTTTATTGATGGGGATAGTTGTGA
>JAEWFE010000121.1 GCA_023389005.1 Bacillota bacterium | reverse complement strand
GCAAAGAAAAATCAACATTATGTGACTTTACTACAAAAATTAACACCTGAAGATTTATTACCTGGTGTGAAAGACTTTTTAGACCAAGCTCAAGCGCTAGGTATTCCTTGTGCGATTGCTTCAGCTTCTAAAAATGCCCCATTTATCCTAGAAAAATTAGGTGTCATTGATGAATTTGATGCCATTGTCGATCCTGCAACCTTGACAAAAGGCAAACCAGATCCTGAAATCTTTGTCAAAGCGTGTGAATTAATCCATGTGGCTCCAGGTGATGCAATCGGTTTCGAAGATGCACAAGCTGGAATCCAAGGTATCAAAGGGGCGGGCATGTATGCAGTCGGTGTCTCTACCGGTGAAGCCTTAGATGGTGCTGATAAAATCATCACTCACTTTACTGAAATTACAGCAAAAGAATTAAGCGAATTATAAACGCGCATTCCCATGAGACTGTCTCGAACAGCTTCGTGGGATTTTTATTTGCGGTAGTTTTTCTGTGCGATATTTAGACTATGCATGGCCTCTTGAATCACCAAAAAACGCTCATTGACTTGTTGGAACCATTCACGATTTTGCTTCAAGTAGCGTTTACTATTAGCCAATTTATTCGCATAATGCAAAAAGACTTCAATCTCAGGAATCAATTCGGCTAACTTTCCTTCATTGATTCTAATAATAGATTTTTCTTTTTCATCATTCGGTCATACGCATTTTTCACCTTTTTGACTGGCAGCTGCATCATTTGCGCGATTTCTTGGATACTCTTGCCTGTCTGGAGCTCTTTAAAAACTGTCAACTCTAATTGTGATAAACTGAGCAACAAAGTCTTTAATAACTCTTTACTGATTACTTCATCTACTGGTGTCTGCTGATTCACAAACCGAACGTCATAATCACTCGTCTCTTCTTCTATGAGATCCCAACTGACTTTATCAATATTACTCATTCTTTTATAGGCGTTTTGATAACGGATGACGCTATTGAGGTGATTGCGCAAAACCTTATTATAATAACTCGCAAAAGTAATATTTAACTCGTAGTTATAAGTTCGATATGATTCTACAAATGCAATCCATGCTTCTTGTTCGATATCTTCCTTATCATAATCAACAAAATAATACTTGCGCCGATAACGATTTAATAAAGGACGAAAACGAGCAAACTGATTGGCAAGCTCGGTATCACTCATTGCTTCGATTTTTTTTAGTGGTTTCAGCATCCTCACACCTTTCCTATCCCCCTCGTCTATCCTAACACATTTTTGAAAACGTTTTTCTCATTTAAGTGTTCAATTTTTGCCAGTAAATCAAAAAAATACGAACCTACCACCAAAATCGGCAGTAAATTCGTATTCTAAAATCATTTTAAACTCATTTTTTCTTCGCTTGCTTGCTTAATTCTGCTAGTTTTTGCGCAAGTTGGGCGAGTTGGGCTTCATTCCAAGGCGAGTTGCGGCGGTAATCTTGGTAATGAATTTCTTGTTGGTGCTGATGGATTTGTTTTTCGACCTTTTGCACTGATTTGTATAATTCACGGGCCGAAGTTCTCAGTGCGCCTTGTGAGAAGATAACCCATTGCTCGGCTAAGTCACTCGTGGCTACAGTTACTTGCGTTAATAAGTTATTTAATTGACCGGCTGTGCGTTCGATGTAGCTATCTGCGGTCTCGCCTTCTTGGGTGAAAATCACTTCAAGTTGGTATTTTTCATAGCTTTGGGTAATGCCTGGAACGAGTTGCGCATCAAAGACCACCATGATTTGAATGCCTTCATATTTGGCATAGTTAGACAAGCGGTTCAACAAATCTTCGCGGGCTTCTTCTAAACGGTCTTGTTTCTTTAAGACTACTAATTCTGGCCAAGCACCAATCATATTATACCCATCGACAATCAATAATTGTTTTTTCATCATTTATCCTCGCTTAAAGAAGGCTTCATACATTAAGAGACTTGCAGCGACACTGGCATTGAGACTTTGCACATGGCCCGTCATCGGTATCGTCAACATTTGATCGACTTCTTTTTTCAAGCCGGGGGCCATCCCTTTGCCTTCATTGCCAATGATTAGCGCCACTGAACCAGAAGCATTCCAATCCCGATAATTCACACCTTGCATATCCGTCCCAAAAATCCAAAATCCTTGCTCTTTTAATTGGCTGATGGTCTGTTGGAGATTCGTCACGCGAGCGATTGGCACATGTTCGACGGCCCCAGTTGAAGTCTTGACCACAATCGGTGTGATACCAACGGCGCGGTGTTTCGGAATAATCACGCCATCCACGCCAGTCGCATCAGCCGTTCTAAGAATAGAGCCAAAGTTATGCGGATCTTCTAAGCTGTCTAAAATTAAGAAAAATGGATTTTCCTTTGTTTGGTCCAGTAATTGCGCTAAAGAAAGATATTCATAAGGCGTAATGGTTAATACAACCCCTTGATGGACCGCTTGATTGCTTAGACTATCGAGTTTGGCTTTAGGTACCCATTTGATTGGTAGGTGTTGGGCTGCGGCTAAGTCTTTTAATTGTTGGACCTTTTCACCTTTGAGACTGTCTTGGATAAATAGCTTGTTGCCGCGGCCTTGCTGGATAGCCTCAAGAGTCGCATGCATCCCAAAAACAAATTCATCGCTAGCTAGTCCTTGATTTTCACTTGGTTGGCGTTTTGGTTTTTCTGTTCTTTTTTGATATGGATTTCGTTTTTTATTTGGTTTCGTCATGATTCGCCTCCTATTTCTTTGATACACCATTGGATGAGTTCTTCCATTCGCTCTATTTGCTTGGTTAAATACAGATAGCCCATCAATGCTTCAAACCCCGTCGAGATGCGGTAAGTTAAGATATCGGCATTTTT
>JAEWFE010000103.1 GCA_023389005.1 Bacillota bacterium | reverse complement strand
GCCTCTACCATACGATCGATTGTACGTCTAACCATATTCATCAACACTTCATCTAGACTATCTTCAGCCATAATAATTTGTTGACGTTGACCATAAATCACTTCACGTTGTTCACGCATCACATCATCATATTGCAAGACATTTTTACGTGTATCATAGTTATTTCCTTCAACACGTTTTTGAGCCGCTTCAACTTGACGGGTAATCATCTTACTTTGAATCACTGTATCTTCATCAGCTAACTTCATGCGATCGAATAATTGTTTCACACGATCTGAACCAAAACGTTTCATCAAATCATCTTCAAGAGATAGGTAAAATTGTGAAACACCAGGATCTCCTTGACGACCAGAACGACCTCGCAACTGATTATCAATACGACGGGATTCATGACGTTCTGTTCCAATAACCGCTAAACCGCCTAATTCAGCTACTCCTAATCCTAATTTAATATCTGTACCACGACCAGCCATGTTTGTAGCAATGGTTACCGCACCTTTTTGACCAGCGTTTAAAACAATCTCAGCTTCTTTAAAATGGTTTTTCGCATTTAACACTTCATGTGGAATACGTTCTTTTGTTAATAAATTAGATAACAATTCAGAAGTTTCCACCGCAACCGTACCTACCAAGACTGGTTGTCCTTTGCGATAGCGTTCTTTAATATCTTGTACCACTGCTTTAAATTTGCTATTTAATGTTGTATACAAGATATCTGGACGGTCATCACGAATAACAGGTTTATTGGTTGGAATTTGGATAACCTGAATATTATAAATTTCGCGGAATTCTTCTTCTTCTGTTTTAGCTGTCCCCGTCATCCCCGCTAACTTCTTATACATTCTAAAGAAGTTTTGGAATGTAACAGTTGCCATTGTTTTCGTTTCGTCTTCGATATCAACATTTTCTTTAGCTTCAATCGCTTGGTGTAATCCATCAGAATAACGACGGCCATCCATAATACGACCTGTAAATTGGTCAACGATTAAAACTTTACCTTCTTGCACTACATAATCGATATCGCGTAGCATAATATAATTTGCTCGTAAAGCTTGATCTAAATGGTGCGTTAATGCAGTATTTTCAATATCATATAGGTTATCTAAGGCAAAATATTCTTCTGCCTTTTCAATTCCAGTTTCTGTTAAACTAATAGTCTTTGATTGAATATCAATTTTATAGTCAATTTCTTCTTTCAGTTTCTTAACAAACATATCCGTCCGTGTATAAAGGGCAGTGGATTTTTCCGCTTGTCCTGAAATAATTAATGGTGTACGGGCTTCATCAATTAAAATGGAATCTACTTCATCGACAATTGCATAATTTAACGGTCTTTGTACCATTTGATGACGATATACCACCATATTGTCTCTTAAATAGTCAAACCCTAATTCATTATTTGTACTATAAGTAATGTCACAAGCATAGGCTGCACTTTTTTCTTCTGGACTCTTAGAATTAATATTTAATCCCACAGTTAAGCCTAACCAATTATATAATTCACCCATTTCAGTAGAGTCACGAGTTGCTAAATATTCATTAACAGTAACCACATGAACCCCTTCTCCAGTTAAGGCATTTAGGTATACCGGCATGGTAGCAGTTAATGTTTTACCTTCCCCAGTACGCATTTCAGGGATATTCCCATCATGTAGAACAATTCCCCCCATCAACTGTACATGGTATGGGTATAAACCTAGGACACGCTTAGCTGCTTCACGAACAACTGCAAAAGCCTCTGGTAATAATTGATCTAAAGTTTCACCTTTTTGATATCTTGCTTTGAATTCATCTGTTTTAGCTTGCAAATCTTCATCGCTTAAAGCCGCCATCGCATCGGCATAGCTTTCCACTTGGTTTGCAATTTTATCAAGACGTTTTAATTCTTTTTTATCATTCTCAATCATTTTACGAATAATATTTGCCATCTATTTATAAACTCCTTTAATAATTTCTGCTCTAAGAACAATCTCCTTACTATTCTATCACTATTTTTAAAGAATTGAAATATTTTCAGTGTATTATCTTTTCAATATTCAATGATTTTTAGTTATACTTTGTCTCATGATGAATATTTATCTATTATTTTAACGAGTAAATAAAAAAAACGTCAAGGAAAATCTCCTTGACGTCAAAAGCTCATTTAATTTGTTTCGATTAAGCCATATTTACCATCTTTACGACGATATACAATACTAATACCATTTGTTTCAGCATCTTCAAAGATAAAGAAATTATGACCTAACATATTCATTTGTAATACAGCTTCTTCACTATCCATTGGTTTTAATGAAAGGCGTTTTGTACGGACGATATCAGTTTCAGCTGCTTCTTCGTCAGCACTTTCATCTAATGTAAATACTGGTGCTTGATCAATAAGTGCCGTTTCGCGCGTACGACGATTAATTTTTGTCTTGAACTTGCGAATTTGACGTTCTAATTTATCAACTACCAAATCTACACTGGCATATAAATCAGGTGAAGTTTCTTCTGCACGCAATACTAAATATGGAAGTGGGATGGTTACTTCTACTTTTGCAGTTTTTTCAGTATATACTTTTAAATTCACATGCGCAGTTGCATCAGGTGCATTATCAAAGTAGCGTTCCAATTTTCCTACTTTCTTTTCCACATAATTGCGGATTGCCTCAGTAACTTCGATATTTTCTCCACGAACATTGTATCTAAACATAACAATTGCCCCTTTCATCTGCCACTAAAGAATGATAAAGGACCACTCTTTATCTTCTTCTTGACTTTATTATATCATAGTTTTGTAGAATTGCAATTAAACCGTTACCAAAAATACTTGTTTTTATAAAAAATCTGGTTATTTTTATCTTGCTAAGGTAAAGGTCCTAATCTTTTTAGGTTGATAAGGTAATAAACACTCTGCTGCATAAAACATTGTCCTACCCGTTGTATATACGTCATCCACCAAAATGATTTCTTGATTCATAATCTTATTTTTATCTACATTTACTTCAAAAGGTTGCAGCATTAGCAATCTTTCTTCCCTGGTTTTTTTCGCTTGAGCAGTCGTATCGAGTTTCCTTTTTAATAAACATTCATAGGCAATATCCGCCTCAGATAAGATTGCTTCCACTTGGTTAAATCCTCTAGTCTGTTGGCGCTTTTCACTTAACGGAATGGGACAAACAACTGCATTTGGATAGTGTTTTAGTAATTTTTTCACTATAGGTGCAAAGGTTTTTCGTAATTCATAATGACCTAAATACTTATATTGTTCAATCCATTCTGCAAATCCATCATTATATTTAAAAATCGCCTCTTGATGAAAATCATAACTAGGATATAACTTTTGCCATCTTTTACACTCATGACAGACTCCTGTTATTCCTTCTTTTTGACATTTTTCACACCCAGCTTTTA
>JAEWFE010000089.1 GCA_023389005.1 Bacillota bacterium | reverse complement strand
TGAAGTTCGCAATCGTGCAGAACGTAAAGGACGTAACCCTCAAACGAACGAAGAAATTATTATTCCAGCAAGCAAAGTTCCTGCATTCAAACCAGGTAAAGCTTTGAAGGAAGCCGTTAAATAAGGTATTCTATCTATGGAGCTCTTGATGATTCAGGGGCTCCTTTTTTATACTTTTTTCGAGGTTAGATGATGATTGGTTTAGGAACAATTGTAAATGTATTCGCCATTATTTTTGGTGGAATTTTTGGTTTATTTTTTGGCAAACGATTAAAAGCCTCGATGCAGGAAACTTTAACGAAAACAGCTGGTTTAACCGTGTTGATGTTAGGTTTAGGGGGAACAATGGAAAAAATGCTACAAGTAACCAAAACTGGCTTAAGTAGTCAAGGCAGTATGATGTTGATATTTTGCCTGACAATCGGCGTAATGGTTGGAGAATGGCTTGATATTGAAAAGCGCTTGGTTCAATTTGGGACATTTCTAAAGCAGAAAAGTCATTCCGAAAATGATCATCAATTTTTAGAAGCCTTCGTGACGAGTTCTTTAACAGTTTGTATTGGGGCGATGGCGGTTGTCGGGGCTTTTGAAGATGGGTTGCACCATAATTATGCCATTTTGTTTGCTAAAGCGATTCTTGACTTCATTATTATCTTGATTATGACAAGTTCAATGGGAAAAGGAAGCTTGTTTTCATTCATCCCTGTGGGCATTTTCCAAGGGAGTTTGACTTTGCTTGCCCATTATTTAGCCCCACTTATCAGTAATCAAGGCTTGAGTCAATTATCATTCATCGGCTCCATCTTAATCTTTTGTGTCGGTGTCAATTTGTTTTTTGGACCGAAAATAAAGGTTGCGAATCTATTGCCAAGTTTGATATTGGCGCTACTTTGGCAAGGGTAAAGGAAATGTGCTTTCGAGTGATATCGAAGGGACATTTCTTTTTTTGTTTGAAAGGAATGAGGAAAATAACAAAAAAATTCAGAAAATTAACCGAAAAATTAAAAAATATTTATAAAAACTATTGACATTTAATTAAATTAGAAGTATATTGTAAAAAAATTAAAAAAATACATTGAATTGTAAGGAGACGATTCATATGCAACAAAAATTAACAGGATTATTATTAATTGTCATTATTACCTAGAGGACTTAGAACATGGAAAAATTACCCACATGTTTGAGTCCTATTTGTGCATTGTGAATGGGATTCTTACTAAGCATCCCACTCACTGATAAATCATTGGGTGGGATGCTTCTTTGTTTTTAAGAAAAATCTTTAAAACTAAAAAGTACTTCAAAATGAAACACAAGCTGTAATAATGATGCTAGCTTTACAATCAAAATTTTGATAAACGGAGGAAATGCAATTGAGAAGTGATCAAATCAAAAAAGGTATTGATGCCGCACCAGCAAGAAGTTTGCTATATGCGACAGGACAAGTGAAAAGTGCTAGAGACATGGAAAAACCATTTATCGCTATTTGTAATTCTTATATTGATATTGTTCCCGGACATGTTCATTTAAGAGAATTAGCGGAAATTGCCAAAGAAGCGATTCGTGAGGCAGGTGGCATACCTTTTGAGTTTAATACCATTGGTGTCGATGATGGAATCGCGATGGGCCATATTGGGATGCGCTATTCGCTACCAAGTCGTGAATTAATTGCCGATGCTGCCGAAACTGTCATAAATGCGCACTGGTTTGACGGCGTATTTTATATTCCTAATTGTGACAAAATCACTCCTGGAATGATTATGGCAGCGATGCGAACCAACGTGCCCGCTATCTTTTGTTCGGGTGGTCCAATGAAAGCCGGTGTCGATCCTCGTGGCCATCAAATGACGTTATCAACAATGTTTGAAGCAGTAGGAGCCTATAAAGCTGGTAACTTAACGAATGATGAATTTCAATTTATGGAACAAAATGCTTGTCCAACTTGTGGTTCTTGTGCGGGCATGTTTACAGCAAATTCTATGAACTGTTTATTAGAAATTTTAGGACTTGCTTTACCAGGAAACGGTACGACTTTAGCTGTTTCACAAGACCGTCGTGAACTAGTTCGTCAAGCAGCCTTTCATTTAATGGATTTAGTGAAAAAGCAAATCAAACCGCGTGATATTGTCACAAAAGAAGCGATTGATGATGCCTTTGCTTTAGATATGGCGATGGGTGGTTCAACCAATACAGTGCTACACACACTGGCAATTGCAAATGAAGCTGAAATTGACTATAACTTAGAAGATATTAATGAAATTGCCAAACGGGTACCTTACTTATCAAAAATTGCGCCTTCTTCAGCCTATTCGATGCATGATGTTCATGAAGCTGGTGGGGTAAGTGCGATTATTCGTGAATTAATTGATGTACCTGGTGCAATCCATCCAGACCGTATCACTGTCACAGGTAAAACGATACGTGAAAATGTTAAGGATGCCAAAATCAATAATCCAGAAGTGATCCGTAGCAAAGAAAATCCTTATAGTCCGGTTGGTGGTTTGTCCATCCTTTATGGAAATATCGCGCCAGATGGTTCAGTAATTAAAGTGGGTGGTGTCGATCCAGATATTAAGAGCTTTACTGGTAAGGCAATTTGCTTTAATTCTCATGATGAAGCCGTGGCAGCCATTGATGACGGTCGCGTACAAAAAGGTCATGTCGTGGTTATTCGCTATGAAGGACCAA
>JAEWFE010000071.1 GCA_023389005.1 Bacillota bacterium | reverse complement strand
GCCGCAATCCAGTTTGCTGCGCCTCCATGATTTCCGACAAAACGCTGCGAAGTCCAAACAATTAAACCAATCACGATAAAACTATAAATCAATTGGAATAAGACATGCACTCGTCTGTTAAAGAGGCGTTTTTGATCTTGCACTTGATAGAGTTCTTGCTCGACTTGTAAATGCGTATCGACATACTCACTTCCACGTTGGCTAAAAATCCAATCTGCTACCCCTAACACATTATCGGTTAAATCCGTATATAAATCGGTTTTCAGTGCTTTTTCCCTTTCTTGGCGCGCCCCATTGACCACGACGGACCAAACAGGCAAAACAATAACCAAGATAAAGAGCAACAAAGCTAAATACAAGGCAAAAAAGATAGAAAACACACCGACTGCGATGACGATAAAGGCATATAAAATCAAGGCAATAATCAATGGGAATATCGTCCGCAAATAAAGGTTTTGAATATATTGAATATCTTCTGCTAATAAGCCCAAAATATCTCCCATACGATACTTTTGCTTAAATACCATCGCATCTTTTTCTAAAGTATGGTACAGTTTGCGGCGAAGTTTAGAGGTCATCTTCAATACCCAGTTATGACTCGTTAAACGTTCGATATAGCGAAAGACCGGACGACTCACCCCAAAGGCCCGCGTTAAGACAATCGGCACATAAACGAGTAAAATATTTTCCGGTAATGAAGCCGACTTACTAATTAAGTATCCTGAGTTGAACATTAAAGCCCCGGCACTAAAGAACGTACAAAATCCTAAGAAAATCGCCAACATCAAAGGTGCTTTATAACGTTGAAGGTACGGTTTGACCCAGGTATCCTTTTCGAAAGCTTTTAGGATAGGAATTTTAGACATGACGTTCACCTCGCATTTTCTTCGTTAGTTCAAAGAAGGCGCCACGTTTTTCGGTTAATTCGTTAAAGGTTCCCGCCTCGACTAATTTTCCTTCTTCTAAGACTAAAATATAATCCATTTGGTGCATCCAGTGCATACGGTGAGTCGCAAAAAAGACCAAACGATTTTCCATTAACGGTAGCATTCGATTTTTCAATTCGACCTCGGTTTCAATATCCAAATGGGCGGTTGGTTCATCTAAAATCAACACTTTGCGATTCTTATCTAAAAAGGCCCGCGCTAAAGCAATTCGCTGTGCTTGACCCCCACTTAGACTCCGTGCGCCTTCACCGATTAAGGTATCCAGGCCATCTGGTAACTGCGCTAATAACTCACTAAGCCCAGCAACTTCAATGGCTTGCATAATCGCCGCATCATCAGCTTCTGGCGTATAAAAGGCAATATTTTCTCGCAAACTTGCCCGGAAAACATAAGGATTTTGCGGAATATAAATCAACTGCTTTTGCCAATCTTCTTGTTTAAAGCTAGTCGTTTCTTTGCCATTAAAGAGAATTGAGCCTTGCTTAGGTGTTAAAAAGCCACTAATAACATTCATCAACGTGGACTTCCCTGAACCACTCATCCCAATGACGCCAATTTTTTGGTAGCCACTTACTTGTAAATTCACTGGTTGTAAGCCTGAGCCTTGACCATAATCAAAGGACAACTCACTTAAATCAAGCGTTGAGAATTCATTCCAAGGAGCAATGGCGATTTGTTCCACTTCATTTTCAGGTAATTCTAAAATTTCACGAATCGCTGTCATCGCATTTTTCCCATCTAAAGTCGCATGATAATCACTTGAAAAATCACGAACTGGTAAGAAATATTCTGGCGCTAGGATGAGAACCGTCAATGCTGGGAACAATAAGATTTCCGCATTTAACAAACGCAACCCTAAAAAGACCGCCACAATCGCTACTGATAATGTCGTAAAGAAATCTAAAGCAAAGGTAGACAAAATCGCAATCCGTAACGTGGACATGGTCGCTTTCCGGAATTGTTCACTGGTCTGATAGATGCCTTTTTCATAAGACTTGCTCATACCAAATAGCTTCAGCGTATCAATTCCACGCAAAGAATCAATGAAATGGTTCGATAAAATTTGGAAGGAACGATATTGACGGTCGGCCTTGGCTTGAGCAGCATATCCTAATATAATCATAAAGATAATAATCAATGGGAATACTAAAAGCAAAATCACGCCGCTCACCGAGTCATAGTAAAAGACCACCACTAAAATCACCCAAGGCACAATCATCATATTCATCATCTTGGCTAAAATCAGATGAATATAATTTTCGACTTGACTGATACCATCTACGGTCATAGTCGTTACATTTCCCGTACCATGTGCTTGAACCACGGTAGGACCAAGTTTAAAGATTTTTTGCAATAACTGAGTTCGTAGCTTTTTGGCTTGTTCTTGCGCATAATTATCTAAAAGTCGTTCACGCAAGTAAGTTATCACATGTCGAGCCATGAAAAATAAGAAAAAACCAAGCACGTAAAGTCCGACTTCTTTAAGTGAGTGACCTTCCCATAAATGAGTAATCGCCGCACTTAACATCCATGCTTGGCCAATGATAAAGATTGCTTGCAAGAAAGCAAATCCTGCAAGCAACCCAAACATTTGTCTAATTTTTTCAAGGCGCATAATTGCCTTATCTATCATTCTTCATACCCCGCTACATCAGCAGTCACACGTTTTCTGAAGATATAGTATGTCCAAGCAAAGTAAGCTAAGACAAATGGTAATAAAGTAATTGCGACAATACTCATAATCTTCAAGGTGTAAGGTGTTGAAGAAGCATTCTTAATCAATAAGTCGAATTTAGAACTGATTGAACTAATCATCACACGTGGGAATAAACCAGTAAATAGTAAAGCCACTAGTGAGACTAAAGTTAAACCACTGGCTAAAAAGGCTGCTAGTTCTTTTCCTTTTAAGACTGATACATTCGCAAAAACCGTTAATAAGACGATTAACACCACTAAAGCTAAAGTTGTTGCAAAGTGTAGTTTAAAGAAGTCTGTTTGTAAGTATAAAAGAATCGCAAATACGACTAAACCTGCGTAAAGTACGTAATATAAAACTTTCGCATAATCGCGCGCACGATGACGAATTGGGCCATCTGTTTTTAGGGCAATGTAGTTCAAGCCGTGTAAGTAGCAAAGTAAGGTTAAAGCGACCCCACCCACAATAGAGAAAATATTAAAGTAATCTGTAAAGTGAGC
>JAEWFE010000064.1 GCA_023389005.1 Bacillota bacterium | reverse complement strand
TCGAATCGGTCAAGCGCGCGAGGATATGCCTTGGGTGGAAGAGACGTTTGATGAGGAGTTCCAACAATGGATATTGGATTTCCCAACTAAACAACGACCAGAGATAATTGAATTGTTGAAGAAATATGAAAAAGGGAAGCAAATCATCGTCTTTCATACTCGAAAAGAAGTTGAGGAGTATTTTGGTTATTGAAAATTGTTGGTATAGTATGATCATGAATGTAAGACTAGTTTAACGAATAAGCAGCTCGTTTTGGGTTGCTTATTTTTTGCGGAAAAAATTAACTTTCGGGAATTATGTACATCTTATTTCTTGCCTATTTCGTTGATTTGTATTCGATTACATATAGAAGATAAGACAACGGATATGGTATAATTGAGAAAATGTTTTTGGGAGGGATCTTATGCAAGCTTTATTAGTTATTGATATGGAACAGGGATTTATGGACACGGATAGATCTAAGCGAAATAATCCTGATACAGAGAAAAATATTTTGAAATTAATGGATTATTTCCGTGAAACGAAACAACCAATCATTCATATTCAACACTTGAGTACTGATCCTCACTCAGCTTTTTTTACTAAAGAAGGTTATCAGTTCATGGAAGGTTTTGAGCCGCATCCTGGGGAGAAAGTTTTTCAAAAACACGTTAATAGCGCATTTATTGGAACCAATTTAGAAGATTATTTACAGAATGAAGGGATTTGTCGACTAGTTATTACTGGTCTGACTTTGCCGCATTGTGTTTCTACAACGACTCGGATGGCAGGCAATCTTGGCTTTGAAACGACATTAATTAGTGATGCCACTGCTACATATGCGTTAAGAGACATTATGGGTAGTTGGATAGATGCGGAGGAGTTGCATCAGTCTCATTTGGCAGCGCTGAACGAAGAATTCGCAAAAGTAATGAGCTGTGAGGAGTTTTTAAAAAATGGGTAGAAGTGATAAAAGAAAAAATCAGAGTATTAGTATTATTCAAGAGTTCTATAACAAGTCAAAATTGGGAAAGAAGTTCATATTCATTAGTATTTATGCTGTAATAATAATCATTTTATTTTCTGCTTTACGATTTTTTGCTATACCATTGATAACAGATACTTTGGTAAAGTCATCCCCTTTTTATAAACAAAGTCTAGAAATTAAGAAAAATAATAATATTAATGATGCTTTTTCAGGAATATCAGGAACCGATATTGATCGTCTTCCCCAAGTTGGAATAATTAAATGGTTTAATAACAAAGAAGCTAAAAACATCCAAGTCTATGTGCCCAAAATCATAAATTACTCACCGTTATTTGATGATGAAAAAAATACTAAAGAGTTAAAAAGAGCGATTAAAAATTCGGTAATTCCTCCAAACGTTTCAAAGTCAACAAATGATTTTGAAGTTTATTATAATAATTCCAAGGTTATTGATGTTGAAGATGGAAAAGTAGTATTTGCTTTTGATGAAATTTCAGAAAATGATATGAATCAAATAAAACAGCTTATTAAAGAAATTTTATTTAAAAAGAAAAATTTAAAAGTCACTGACTGGATTAGGGAAGATGGAATTGAGAAGTTTACTTTTAAAAACAATAAAGTAGATGCAGAGTTTTATGTTGGAAAGCTTATTTTTAAGAAGAAATATAATATACATGTAGATTTATCCAAAAAAGATAATCAATGGGTAATAGATAATTCTAAGGTTAAGGAGATAAAATGATGCGAAATAAAATTTTCAAGGGTGTCATGTTAGGTGCTGTTTTCTTACTTTTGTATGCTGCATATTCTACATATAGAGATTTCCAAATTAAATCTCAAATATACAAAGAACTTGAAATAAATGGTTTATTTATTAATATCCTGAATTCAGGAGGAACTGTTAAACTAGACAGTTGTTTAAGTGGAAATAGATTAAAATCAATAGAAATAAAAATCCCATCAATTGCGTCAAAAAATGATGATTCCAAAAATCCTAAAAAAGTGAAAGAAGTAAATAAAATAATTGATAGAGAAAAACTAGACGAGGGAATGAAAAAATGGCTTCAAGATTCATTCAATGAGAAAGTCGCTAAAAAATACACGAAAAAGATTACTGTATGGTATAGAGATGAAGTGATTATTGACGAGGTATACAATAAGTAGTTTACTATTTCTTCATTTTTACTAGTTTTTATTTTCTCTGTAATGTGTTATGATGAGAAAAGAACGAAAAAATAAGGATGATTTATCATGAATGATTATACAGACATCAAACGAAATCATTTCCGTTTTCCGGCTTTTTCAGATGAAGATGGGGTAAAACTTCAAGATGGTACTTTTCGAAAACCTTTCTCATTTGAAGAAGATTGGATTTTAACGGATGAAGATATTGATCGAAAAGCAAATAGACAAAATAAAGTAAATACTTCTCGTCGTGGGAATAAGACAATTGCGCATAAAGCTGGTCATAGTGTGAAGCAGATGGAAGAGTTGAAAAAACATCGAGAAAACTTACCTACTTATTCACGTCATCCAAAAGTAGAAGTGACGCCAACCGGCAAGAAAAACTTATTCGGTAGCAGTCATTTACATGCGACTTATAAGGTGCGAAATGAAAAGGAAACGCCTGCCATTCATGCCAAACCACCTAAGACAGATGCGTTTAAAAAGTCGGTTTTCGAACCAACTTATGTACCTGCTTCATTAATCCCTGATAAAAAGGAAGAGGTAGACCAATCTGAGTTGTTGAATTCGATGCAAAAGAGCAAGGACAGCTATATGCTTTTCGATACCGAGCCAGCTCCTTATCAAGTAAAACAAGAGGAAAATGAACCAACTGTGAAGAAGTTCAAAGTTCCAAGTGCTACAAAAGATCGTAATAATTTACCGAAAGCAACACAAGAAATGATTGAAAAGAAAAAATCAGTCTTGGGGTCATTAGATACGATGATTGAAGATGGTGCGAAAGAAAAACGCAATACCAAATATTTTGAATAATGATGATAGATTAACTAGCTATATAATATATGTGTTAGTTAGTCTATTTTTATATTCAAAAAAAAGGATTATTCAATAAATATTATTAAACAATCCTTATCAGATATTTATTATTCGTCTAACTCAGTAAAGTCTGCCTCAATAAAGTCATTATTTATATCTTCTGCGTGTTTAATTTTTCTTGCAAATTCTGGGTTTAGTTCAGGTTCGATTTTGGTTTCGTCGTTTAGATTATCTACTAATGCTTGGATTAACTTTTTGCCCATTGGCTTAAATGTAACATATGTTAATCCGCCTGAAATTACGCCACCAACAATAGGTAACGCTTTTGTAATAGTTTTTTCTACAGTTTTCTTTGTAATTTTTTGTCCGATATTTGTAGCTACTTTCTTAAAGACTGGATACCAAACAGTTTTCGTTAATGGTTTGGTTGCTACTCTTTTGGCAATGATTTGACTACTTTTTTTAGAAATGCTAGAAATTAAGCTCGCAGCACCTCCAGCACCGAACATGATACCAAGATAAACAATCAGACGAAATTTTGTTTGTTCAGAGATTTCATCGCTTTCACCTGAAAAAAGATCATCTTCCCCAAATAAATAAGCAATCTGTTGTGCCATATTAATTGCAAATCCAAAATACTGAACAATATCAGCACCACCAGCGGCAACCATCATTACAGGATTACCGGGTAGCCCTGTGATAAATGACGTAGCAGCAGTTTTATTCGTACAGCTTTCTACTATTTTTTCAGCTAATTTAGTTAAATAGTTTATGGAATAGACTGCTTGTGGTCCGTTTGCAATTATTTCATCTAAATATGGTGAGTCTGAAAATTGTTTTCTTAAAAAATCCTCTCTATTCACTCTTACTACTGGAAACTTTGCAACTGCACCAACTGTTTGTAATGCTTTATCGTAAAGTTGTTCTTGTGATAAATCCATATTTTTTTATACTCCTATGTTCTTTATATTTTGATTATACTGTATAGAGTAATGGCTTACAATCATTTTTGAGTATTAATAAACATATCTATTAATGGTTAATAATTCATTCAGCCAGACTTTTTTCTTAATTTTTCGAAATCTTTTGCGTTTTCACTATAAATTTTCTGACAAATTGATATAATGGATGAAAGACTACTTGGCTAGTAGAAAAGAAAAGAGGAAAACAAATGAGAAGGTTTGAAAAATCACATAAATTAGATCATGTAAGCTACGATGTCCGTGGTCCAGTCTTAGAAGAAGCTGAACGTATGCAAGAAAATGGCATTTCCATCTTAAAGCTAAATACGGGAAATCCTGCGCCGTTTGGATTTGAAGCGCCAAATGAGATTATTCGCGACTTGATTATGAATGTCCGCCAATCAGAAGGGTATTCAGATTCAAAGGGGATTTTTTCAGCGAGAAAGGCAATCGAGCAATATTATCAATTATTGAAGTTTCCAAATTTGTCGATTAATGATATTTATACTGGTAATGGCGTCAGTGAATTGATTACCATGTCTATGCAAGCTTTGTGTAATGATGGCGATGAAGTGCTTGTGCCGATGCCGGATTATCCTTTATGGACGGCTTCTGTCTCATTAGCGGGTGGCAAGCCTGTTCATTACATTTGTGATGAAGAAAGTGAATGGTATCCAGATATTGCCGATATTCGTTCTAAGATTACTGCCAAAACGAAAGCAATTGTCTTAATTAATCCGAATAATCCAACAGGGGCAGTTTATCCAAAAGAAATTTTAGAGCAAATTGTTGATATCGCGCGTGAATTTGAGTTGATGATTTTCTCTGATGAAATTTATGATCGTTTGGTGATGGATGATTACAAACATATTCCTATTGCGACTTTGGCACCGGATTGCTTTGTAGTGACGTTTGGTGGCTTATCTAAATCTCATCGTGTGGCAGGTTTCCGTGTAGGTTGGATGGTTCTAACTGGGAAGAAATCGATTGCGAAAGATTACATTGAAGGCTTAAATATGCTGTCTTCCATGCGTTTGTGTTCAAATGTTTTGTCCCAACAAGTCATTCAAACCGCGCTTGGGGGCATTCAAAGTGTGGATGAACTACTTTTACCAGGTGGCCGCATTTATGAACAACGCGAATTTGTCTATAAAGCCGTGAATGATATTCCGGGACTTTCGGCAGTTAAACCTAAAGCTGCTTTTTATA
>JAEWFE010000032.1 GCA_023389005.1 Bacillota bacterium | reverse complement strand
ATCAAAAGAAGTACGAACAGTCAACTCGCCATTGGACTCAAAAAATCCAAAAATCATCTAGTATAGTATCTGGAGTATAAGTTTTTTGCTGCTACTTATTAAATACGCAAAAAAATCTCAAAAGCGCCAAAAAACCTTCCAAAAATTTTGGAAGGCTTGTTGATTTATTTTCATATCAAATAGTCATTCTGTTCTGCACCACATACAACACTTTTTTAGGTAAACCAACTCCGTCTATCCTTTGGCGCGCAAGGTTTACAGCGATTTTTGTAACTTGCAACTGTCAAACTTGTTTGCCGTATACAACAGCTTTTTCTACTCCTTTATCTGTCTCTATCCGTTGAGGGACAAGGGGTTGGAGAGATCCCTATAAACTTCAACTGATAAATAAAGGATTAAAACATAAAGTATATTAGTATGATGTGAAAAATAAATCTAATAACATGGCGACTATAGTTAATTTTTTTACCACTTCTTTTTCTATCAATAAATAGAATAATTGAAAGCAATATCAAGAGAAGAGCTACTAATACTTCAAATAACTAACTAAAACTAAGTCTTTATTATTACTACTGTCTATACGCGATTCATACTAATAAAATTATCAATCAGAACTTATATGACATCTGATTCATGGGTAAAACAATTACCGCATGAAAATTCGAATCTCTAATTTCAAAATTATAATATCCCTTATATAAAAGTACCTTATCTTTAATACTTCTTAAGCCTATGCCATATCGTTTTCCCTTTGAAGAGGTTACCTTATCACAATTGAAATTTGAATTAGCGTTTATATTACAAGGATTAACTACTTTAATAATCAATTTATCTCTGTGATATCTCATTAATATATTAATACTAAGTTTCTTATCATTTAACCGTTTAACCGATTCAATAGCATTATCTAATAAGTTACCCAAAATAGAACATAACTCAATTTCAAACATTGAAATATCTAAATCTTTCGGTATTTGACAATCTAAGTGACATTCCAGCCCACACTCACGCATTACTTTCAGCTTATTATTCAGTATTGCGTCCACAGCTAAAATCCCCGTATATTTTGTATTCAGAGATTGATAGGATGATAATTCACTAATTATTTTGCTTGCTTGATCATATTCTTTTTCTGCTAAATAATAGCCAATACTCGATATGATATTTTTCAAGTCATGTTTTAACGCAGATAACTCTCTTTCTTGTTTTAGAAAATCCTCGTAAAAATTCGACTGCATATGGTCTATTTGTAAAACTTGTAATTGGTAATTTTTATATAGAATAAAATAATACAAAAAAATCGCAACTATATTTACCATAAATAGAAATAAGTAAATCATACTCATCATTATTTCGCTTTTTATGATAATAAAATGAAGGAGCAGCACACTTGAAAAAGGGATAATACTTAAAATAAGATATTCTTCTCGAGTCATATAGATATCATTATCAAAATTAAATCTCTTTAGCAAAAAGACAAACAAAACAAAAACAAACGTAACTAAGATAAAAAGAAAGAAAAAACTATTCTTAATCTGATTAGTATCGGTGTTATAAATTATATATGCTATCCGTTGTTGAACAATTAAAAAGAAGCATAAAAAACAGTAATGAAAAACCTTTTTATACAAACTTCCTTCTAAAGCTTTAAGCATCAAAATGAACAAAACCATATACAATAGGACATCAATATGATAACTAATATTTTCAATTTTTAGACTGATTTTACTACACAAAGCAGAAATAATTAATATTATATATATTCGTATATTACTTGTCTTAAATCCGAAAAAATGCGTCAAATAAACGAATACCGATATCATTTGTAACATAAGAACTAGCACACTAAATATGGCAATAAAAATATCTCTCACAAGCCTACACTACCTTCAATGAATAAAGAATATTTTTGCTTAAATAGTTTTCTACTTCTACGACTAATAAAAAATATATCCCCATTTTCCAATTGAATTTCATCCCCTGCAATAAACTGAATAAAATTCATATTTATGATTGTTCCACTATTAATTCTCACAAAATAAGAGCTAGGCAATACGGTATTAATATCCTTTATCTTATCATAAAACTCTACAACCTTATTATCTATTAAAGAGACCTGTACTTTCCTACCATTTTGAGAAATTATTGATATAACATCTTTTATACGTAATTGATATTTATCCCTACCACTGCTATAGAATAAGTAGGCATTTCTATCATCCAGCTCCTGATTAATATCTTGAATAAGCTTAGTAAATTCTTCCGTTTGTAATGGTTTTAGAACATATCTAAAAGGTTTAACTTCAAAGCTTGATAGCATATATGAAGTATAGCTAGTAATAAACACTAAAATAAAATCACGATCATATCCTCTTAAAATCCTAGCAGTCTCTACGCCATCTAGCTTTCCCATTTCAATATCTAAAAAAATAATTTGATATACACTGCCTTGTTTTGTTACATTATTAATTAATGATTCTGGCGTATAAAAAATATCAATTTCTACCGTTTTATCTAAAAATGAAAATAACTTTAATAATAATTCTTCTATCTGATTAGTTTGGCTTATCTCATCATCGCAAATTGCAATCTTATACATATATAGACCACCTCTATATGAGTATATCATTCAACTAAAAACATTTCTTCCCTAATTTTGATATTTAGAATTCTTTTATTTTAAAGTTATGGCAAGCATTTGCAATCAATAAAGTAATCATAACAAACATCTCTACTAATTGTATAAATACCGTAAGAATAGAAAAGTGATAGTTTGAAACAACGGTATAATACCCCGGAACAAACTTACTAATCACATCAATATACCCTAGTAACATACAAACTAGATAGCTAACAAAACCTATCATCGTTGATACCACAATACCCTTTCTAGTTGAGAAATTAAAAGTGAGAGTTATCATGAAAATCAAAAATATTAAGCTACACAGAGAAATTAAAATTGATTCTATATTATAGGAGTGCATTGTCAGTATATTTTTATATCCTTTAGATGTATTTGATAAAAAAAGAATATACGCCAAAAATGAAGCACTTATATTCAATACATAAAAAAACACTGTAATAAACACTATCGCAAAATATTTACCAATAATTAACTGATTTCTAGTGGTTACTCTGGTAATCTCTAATAGTATTTGTCCATCTTCTATTTCACCAGCAACAAGCCCAGCAGTCATTGTTAATAAAAGAATAATAGGAACTGTTAAAATTAAAGTAAAACTCCACATACTTGTAATAAAAGTTATTAAATCTAATTTTGCACCAATCACGATGATTTTCCAATGTAGATATTCCCCTATCCCATAGATAAAGGGTAATAAACATAAAAAACATAGTGTTAAAACAAATTTTCTTTTATATAATTTATACAGTTCGGCCTTTATTATATCAATCATAATAATTCTCCTATTCGAAAATATCATTTGCGTCTTTTAAAAAACTAATTTTCTTAATTCGTAAATTATTTTCAACAGCTTTTGTAAAGAACTCATTTATTTCTGACGATTGATTATTTATCATTACAGTTTGAGAATTATAAAAATGTAACCCACTCAATCTTTTTGTTTTTAAATTTGTTAGTTTTTCAATTGTAAATAATACTTTTTCTTCTCTTATCTCATCAGACTGAATCATTCGCTTATTTTTTATAATCATAAAACGATCGCATATTTCTTCTATCTCGCTTAATTGATGAGAAGAAATTAATATCGTTGTTCCAAAATTATTACGAATCTTCTCGATATAATCCATAAATTTTTTTATCCCAACCACATCTAAGCCAACAAAAGGTTCATCTAACACTAAAAATTCAGGCTGCTCAAGTAGAGAAAGAGCTAATCCTAGTCGTTGTTTCATTCCGAACGAAAAAGATTTTACAGGCTTTTTAATATGACTATCTAACCCAACAAACTCTAACAACTCTTTCGAAATCGTTTCTATATCCTTTCCTTTTAATTCTTCACTGTATTTACTAAACACTTTAATATTTTCCATTGCAGTTAAATATTCGAATAATTTACAATCCAATAGAAAGCCTATTTTAAGATTTTCTTTTACATGCAGCAATCCAGAAGTTGGTGAGCTTAACCCCAAAATCATCTTCATTAATGTTGTTTTCCCGCATCCGTTTCTTCCTACTAATCCAATAATTTCTCCTGTTTCTATAGAAAAACTAATTTCATCTAAAACGTTTTGCTGACCAAAAGATTTTGATAGATTTTTAGCCGTTACAATCTTCATTTACATTCACCTTCTATATAAATAGTTTTTATCAACTTACTACTATTTGAATTTTACTATCAAAATCAGGCGTTCAATGGATTCGTACACTATTCGGTATCATTATTTGTATTAACTGGTTGATACTTGATAAACATATCCTTTATATTAACTAAAAGATACAAACCTTCTTTAAGTAATCTTTATTTTATTTCTAGAAATCGCAGAACCTTCAATTCTAAAGATATTAAACTACTGCAAAATTTCCTGCAACATTGTATTTTTTGCCGAAAAAAAGACACCTTGCAAAACTGCAAAGTGCCTTGAATTGTTGTAAGGTATGGTACTCGATTTTTGCAAAATCTCCGTCCCATATTGGACTCGTAAGCGAAAAATTTCGCAACGATTCCAACATTAACGTTTTGAGAATTGAGATGCTTTACGAGCTTTCTTAAGACCTGGTTTCTAGAAAGATACTTTCATTGAGTGTCAAAATATTGATATATTAGGCTATATACCCTGTCTATACTTTCAAATACCTTCAAATAGACTCCCCAATGTGGGAGAAATGAATGCGTCATGTGGGAACTATTCGATAATACATTTTTGTTATTTATCATCTTCTAATATCAACTTAAATATTTGTAATAGTCTATCTTGTTGCCCCCTATCCTTCTCCATCATAGGTATAACAATATCTTCATATATCTCTTGCAAACTATCAGACGTATCAAAGACTTCAAATGGCATAAAGAATTCTTTAAATGACACTCCTAATGCATTCAGTATATCATTTAATGCTTGAACAGAGATATTTTTCTCACCACGTTCTATTCTACCTATATATGTAAAATGTCGATTAGAACTCTCTGCTAGTTGTTCTTGCGTTAATCCTCTTATCATTCTGAAATTTTTTATTCTCTTACCTATATTCTCAGCATTCAAATCCATGTTTCCGCCCCCTATCACACTAATAATGACGGAATTACCACTCATTTTTTAGAGCCTAAAGGACATAATAAATTTGTAAACTTAACTATTTTGACATGTAAACATATATAGTTGTATAGTATATGTGGGAGAATATTAATTTCATTTGTAATATTAGAGTATCACTTATGGAATATGCGTATAAAGATCGCAACACACTTAACAGTAACTAGTTTAACTGAATAAAAACAGTTTTAGCTAATAGTGTTTAGTATCTGAACAGGAGGAACAAAAAATGAAACTGTCAACCAAACAAAAGAAACTAGCTATTATTGGGACTGTATCGGCAGTAGTCCTACTCTCAGGAGGTGTGGGGTACTCGGTAGTCAAGTCTAACGAGTACAAAGCCAACCTAGACGCTTTAAAATCAGGAGTATCTAAGGAGAATACGGAGGTATCTAACTTACAGGCTAAGATTGAGTCAGCTTACTTGAAAACCAACAAGCAGTATCTCAGTCCAACCTTTACAAAAGATGACTTCACATCCTTAGAAAAGTCGGTAAATAGCTTACTAAACGATAATAAAAAGCTAGATAATCTGCTTTCAAAGTTAAAGGATACGGATAAAAAAGCCTTTAACTCAACATTATCAAGAAGTACTACAAAGCTAAAGGAACTTTCTGACAATTTTAGTGCATTAAAGTCTAAGTTCAGCAAGCAAACCGACCTAAACAGTCTATTCTCGAAAGGGGTACTCGTAGGAGACAAGCTATCAGAGCAACCCATTGCAGACAGCCTAACCAAATCTGATTTTGACAAAGTCAAATCTAGCTTATATGTTAAGGACACAAAAGATGCATTCAACAAGTCTATCAATGATGGGCTAACATTTGCTGAGAAGCAGTTAAAACAGGTTGCTGACGCAAAGGCGAAGGAGTCTGAGTTATACAAGGGCAACAAAGTAACTGACAAGGCAAACAAGGATAGCTTATCGCAGTTTAAGGCTTTAGTAGATGGCATCAAGAACCCTAACATTAAGAAATCTTTTGATAAG
>JAEWFE010000069.1 GCA_023389005.1 Bacillota bacterium | reverse complement strand
CACTCCAGGAACACCTATCCGACGACAAATGTGTGCTGCCAGCGAAGTCGTCACTAAAATCAAACATAAAATACCAATAAATTCCATTTGTTTACACATCCCTCCAAAATTAAGACAAATTGAGCCGCAAATAGCCGACTCAAACAATAAATTCTCTTATCTTAATTATACAGAAGTTTTGTGCAAAAGAATAGAAAAATGCTCTGAATAGTCGCACTTTTATTTGTGAATGATTTCATAGAAGTGTTGTTTATAAGATTAAATTATGATATTTTATAACGCTACCATACCGCCCTCAACATTTACCACATGATAGCCTTGACTTGCCAAAAAAGCACAGGCATTGGCTGAACGTGCGCCGGAATGACAGATAACATAATAAGTTTCGTCCTCGTAAAGTTCTTCTACAAAATCTAAGAAACGACTTAACGGCATATTTTCAGCTTGTGGTAGATGGCCAAACCTAAACTCGTCTTCTTCACGCACATCAATGAGATTTATTCTTTCTTTGCCTAATAGTTCTTTAAATTTGTGAATATCAATGGTTTCGTACATCTATCTTATCTCCTTTTATTTCATGTAAATGTATTGAGTCATAACAATCTTTAGTTAGTGCCTATTTATTGATATGTGAATACAAATAATACGCGCCATCCAAGTTTTTGACCTTAAAGTCGTGTTGTTTCATGATACGCTCAGCCAAATAACTGCGTTGACCCCTGTGACAACTTACAATATACGCCTGATTTTTATCTAGTTCAACCAAACGTGCTCGTAATTCATCGAGTGGGATAGCCAAAGCATTGGTAAACTTACCATTTGAAAGTTCAGCAGGATTACGCACGTCCAATAATCGCGCCCCATTTTTCAGCTCATTTGCCAAATCATACCACTGCACATTTTCGCTCAAACCTTCCATTAGATTCAAAGCGGCATAACCAATCATATTTACTGGATCTTTTGCTGAACCAAATGGCGGTGCATAGGTCAATTCAAGCTCTGGTAAGTCTTCTACCGTCAGTCCTGCTTTAATCGCTGTGGCTAAAACATCGATTCGCTTATCAACTCCATTTTCTCCAACTGCTTGGGCCCCAAAGATTTCACCTGTCTTAGGGTCAAATAGTAATTTCAATAAGATATCGGTTGCATCCGGATAATAGCTGGCATGATGTTTGCCTAACGTATGCAAGACTTGATAGTTTTTTCCTAGACGTTTTAAGGTATGCTCATTTAATCCGGTAAAGGCCGCTGTCATCACAAATGTACGGACAATTGCGGTACCTAGACTGCCTTTATTTTTTCGAGGAAGCCCAGCAATGATGTCTGCCACTTGCCGCCCTTGACGATTCGCAGAAGAGGCCAGTGAAATCAAGGTTTGTTCCTTAGAAGTGTGTTGTGTGACTAAAATCGCATCGCCAATTGCATAAATGTTTGGATCTGAGATGTGATAGTTTTCATCGACCACGATAGCCTCGCGCAATCCTAGCGTTAATCCGGCCTCTTTTGCCAAACGTGACTCTGGTTGGACGCCAATCGCTAAAATCGTCAAATCGCTAGCCAACACTTGACCATCTTCTAACAAGACTTCTCGACCCTTTTCGCTAAAACCAGCTACACCTTGATTGGTCAGTACATTCACGCCATTTTTAACTAATTCTTCTTCTACAAAAGTTGCCATTTCCGGATCTAAAGCAGGTAATACTTGAGGCGCTTTTTCAATTAATGTCACTTGTAATTGGCGTTTGGCAAGATTTTCAACCATTTCCAAACCGATAAAACCCGCACCTACCACGGCCACATGTTGGATGGCTTGTTGCTGCAAATGCGCCATAATCCGATCAATATCCGGCACGCTACGGACAGTAAATACATTTTGTGCCTCAGCTAAACCTGGAAAGTTCGGCACCACCGGCTTAGCACCTGGCGACAAGACCAATACATCATAATCTTGGGTAAATACTTGCGCTTGATTTTTTACTGTAACGGTCTTAGCCTTACGATCAATGGCTAAGACTTCATGATTGGCCCGGACATCGATATCAAACCGTTTTGTTAAATTCTCCGCAGTTTTTACTAAAAGTTGCTCGCGATTTTCGATTTCTCCAGATACATGGTAGGGTAATCCACAGTTAGCAAAAGAGACATACGGACCCTTTTCAAAAACAGTGATTTCTGCTTCTTCCATTAACCTTCTTAACCGAGTAGCACAAGACATACCCCTGCGACGCCACCGATAATAATGACTTTTTCCACGTTATTTTCCTCCTATCACGCGATCTGCCCAAGCATTCATGCCGCCTTTGACATTAAAAACTTGAATCCCTTTTTTCGCTAATATTTTTGCTGCTTGCTTACTGCGCATCCCCGATTGGCAAATGATATAATGCGATTGCTTGCCTTTTGCCTCATATTGTGAGATGCGATTGAGCGGTACATTTTTGGCGCCTCTGATATGCCCACTGCGGTATTCAGCCGGTGTACGCACATCTAATAGGACAACATCTTGATTTAAACGACTTTTTAATTCATTTGTAGAAACATTTGGCACGTTGACAAACCAATGAAACATGGCTATCTCGCTCCTTTCTTTTTATACCTTATAGGGTATTTATAATCGATAACCAACCTTTTGTCAATCATTTTGAATGAGACTGGACAATTTTTTACTTTTTCAGTATAGTACCTAGTATGGTATATAGATTGAAATGAGGTGAAACCATGCCTGTATCCGATAAAACCAAACTAACCCATCGCCTAAAAAGAGCTGAAGGCCAAATTCGTGGTGTGTTGAAGATGATTGAAGAAGAAAAAGAATGTATCGATATCGTTACTCAACTTAGTGCCGCACGTTCTAGTATTGACCGTGTGATGGGACTTTTAGTGGCTGAGAATTTTCGTAAATGTTTAGAAGAAGAATGCGAAAATCCTGAAGAAAGAGAAGCAAAGATTAACCAAGCCATCCAACTCATCATGAAAAAATAGTTGAGCAAATGATTCGCTTTGCAAAATTAAATTGTGTACAATGTAAATGTGAAAGGAAAAGAATATGATTCAACCAATTGTCAAAGAGCAACTGTGTTTTGCTTTATATCAAGCACAAAAAGAATTCAATCGCCTATATAGTAAGATTTTAGCGCCCTTTGAATTAACCTATCCGCAATACTTAACGCTACTTGCTTTGTATGAAAAAGACCATTTAAGCGTTTCAGAATTGGGTGAGATTTTGTCTTTGGATAGTGGGACGCTGACTCCTTTAATCAAACGCCTAGAAGCAAGAGAATATGTGATGCGCACACGAGATTTTAACGATGAACGTCGCGTATTGATTTCTCTAACGCCAAAAGCCAAGGAAATGAAAGAGGACTTACTGCAAACGGTCGGGCATTGTTTAAGTGATTTGACGTCGGATGAAACGTATTATTTTTCTTTGATGCAACAACTGCAAACACTTACTCAAACCTTAGGAGGGCTCAATCATGAAGAAAATTTACGAAACAAAAGTAACTAGTATCGGTGGACGCGAAGGAGAAGTCTTTTCACCAGATCGCTCTTTTGCCTTTAAAACAACAGCTCCAGGTAAACGTGTCGAAAATGCAACTAACCCAGAACAATTATTCGCAGCGGCATACAGTGCGTGCTTTAATGGTGCATTAGGCTTAGTAATGGAAAACGCTGGCGAAACTTACCCAAGTGAAGTGAGTGCACGTGTATCCTTAATGTCTGATGAAGTAGAAGGATTTAGCGTAGCCGTGACTTTAGAAGTTCATCTTGAAGGGGCAACAAAAGAAAAAGCAGAAGAATTAGTCGCAGCTGCTCATCAAGTATGTCCTTACTCAAAAGCAACTCGCAACAATATCGATGTACAATTCGAAATTATTTAATGATAAACATAACCCACCCAGCTAAGCACCTAAGCCTAGTTGGGTGGGTTTTACAAGATTAAGAATGCGCTTCTTTCATATCCATACTAATTCCAATTAACAACTTCAAGACTATAGAAAAAAAATAACGTCTCCCCCTTTTTCAGAAAGAGTGACAAATTCTTGTGTCGCTTCATTTGCATACTCAATGGTAATATCATTCATCAAGCACAGATTGTTCCGAAGATATCTAGCATCATCATCCGTGATAGACTCATGATTTCTTTCAAAACTTGAACTTATAGTCATTAGTTCGTCGTTAGCAATTACTTTTAGAGTATACTCGCTTTCTTTAGGCCCCTCTTTGGCTTCTTCCACCATCTTCGTTAAAAGGAGATTTGCTGAATATCGATCTAATTCAAGATTCGAATCCATTGCAGTTTGCGATAATAAATTTAAAAAATCATGACGAACAGTGTTTAACTCCCAATGCATCATAAAATCTCTTACACGACAAGGCGTATCTACTACAGCTGATAGGAATTGATACTTTCCATTTTTCGCTTCATTTTTTTGAAAACGTAACATCGAGAAGGGAACACCAGGCAGATCATCGGGAAGATAATAACAAACAACACATTGCTCATTTTTCCTCAATTCGATTTTAGATAAATATACTTTAATTTTAAAATAACGTTCCTTGATACTAGAACGTCCAATAAAACGTGAATCCTCTGTATGATAAATTTTAAACTTTGTGTGCATACAATCAAAAAAAGTACGCAAATTCCAGCAAGCATGACAAGCACGAAAAACATTGATATATCAATCTTTTTCCAAAATATTCTCGCCAACAACTGTAAAACTCTTTTTCCTGAAACACAAAAAACAAGCACCCTCTAGTGAAAAAGGATGCCTGTCTAAAAATCTAAAAATTATAAAGCAGCTAATAATTGCTCTGCTTGTTTTTCTAAGCTTGCTTGTGCCTCATCAGTTAAAACTAATTCACCAGTTCCCCAAGCTTCGTCGTTTACGCGTGTGCCAGTGAAATCACCAACCACTTGTGTACGGATGAATGGTAATAATGCTTGGTAGGCAGCGAATAATTGATCATGTCCTCCGTTTGCTACTGAAGAAACAGTTACCACTTTATCTTGTAATGCTGATGGACCACTTGGATTAGATAAATCTAAAGCACGGCTTGCCCAGTCTAATAAGTTTTTCACTGAGCCAGGAATTGCAAAGTTGTAAATTGGTGAGAAAATCCAGATTGCATCAGCTGCTTGGATCGCTTCACGAACTTTGGCAACAGATGGTAGTACAGGTGTTTCTAGGTCTTGGTTAAACACTGGTACTTCTTTATAGTCTAAATATGTAACGTTTGCTTTACCTACTAATGCTTGTTCTGC
>JAEWFE010000070.1 GCA_023389005.1 Bacillota bacterium | reverse complement strand
ATTTCTTTTCTAACTTTTTTGAATAGTTGATAGGAGGAAATCGATAATGGAATTTTCAATTGATAATAGTGTAAATTCTGGCGCGATTATTAAAGTAATCGGTGTCGGCGGTGGCGGTGGTAATGCCGTTAACCGTATGATTGAAGAAAACGTAAAAGGTGTTGAATTTATCGTAGTCAATACGGATGTTCAAGCTTTACGTGCCTCAAAAGCTGAAACAGTTATCCAATTAGGACCTAAATTCACTCGTGGGTTAGGAGCAGGTTCTCAACCTGAAGTGGGTCAAAAAGCTGCTGAAGAAAGTGAAGAAGCAATTCGCGAATCATTAGAAGGTGCGGATATGGTCTTCATCACTGCTGGTATGGGTGGCGGAACAGGTACAGGTGCTGCGCCAATCGTTGCTCGTATCGCTAAAGAAATCGGTGCTTTAACTGTTGGGGTAGTGACACGTCCATTCACTTTTGAAGGGCCAAAACGTGGTCGCTATGCTGCAGAAGGTATCGCTAAATTAAAAGAAAACGTAGATACTTTATTAATTATCTCAAATAACCGCTTATTAGAAATCGTTGATAAAAAGACGCCTATGTTACAAGCTTTCCGTGAAGCTGATAATGTATTACGTCAAGGGGTTCAAGGTATTTCTGATTTAATTACTGCACCAGGTTATGTGAACCTTGACTTTGCCGATGTGAAAACTGTGATGGCTAACCAAGGTACTGCTTTGATGGGTATCGGGGTTGCTAGCGGTGAAGAACGCGTGGTTGAAGCAACTAAACGAGCAATTTCTTCTCCATTATTAGAAACTTCTATTGATGGGGCAGAACAAGTCTTACTAAACATCACTGGTGGCTTAGATATGACTTTATTTGAAGCACAAGATGCAGCTGATATCGTTGCTCATGCTGCAAGTGGCGATGTAAATATCATCCTTGGTACTTCAATCAATGAAGAACTAGGCGATGAAATTCGTGTCACTGTCATTGCTACAGGTATTGATCCAAGCAAACGTGAAAATACATCTGCTCGTAGTCATCGTGCTAGCCAAATTCACACAACACAACCAAAACCAACACTTGATTTAGATCAAGCACGCCCAACAACACCAACAACGAATGAAGAAAATTCATTTGGTGACTGGGATATTCGTAAAGAACAAAATGTCCGTCCTAAAGTAGATGACGCACAATTTGATAATGTTGAAAAACGTGAATTTGAAACATTTAACAAAGAAGAAGTAAAACCGGCTGAAGATGAGTTAAGTACACCTCCATTTTTCCGTCGTAAACGCAATAATTAAGCAATAAAGGAGACCTGATCATGATGTTAGCTGATAATTTAAAACAAGTACAACGATCTATTCAGAAAGCTTGTGATCAGGTTGGACGCAGTTGTTCTGAGGTAACTTTAGTAGCCGTTACGAAGACTGAAGATGTGCCGACAACCCAAGCGATGATCGCGTTAGGTCAATTGCACTTAGCCGAAAATCGTGCGGATAAATTTTTAGCTAAAAAACAAGCAATCACTCATCCGGAGGTTGTTTGGCATTATATCGGTAATTTACAACGCCGCAAAGTCAAAGAGGTCATTAATGAAGTAGATTATTTTCATGCCTTAGATAGTTTAAAATTGGCCGACGAAATTCAAAAAAGAGCGCAAAAAGTCGTTAAGTGTTTTGTTGAAGTCAATGTTTCTGGTGAAGAAAGTAAGCATGGATTGACACTTGAAGAAACCAAAGACTTTATCTTGTCGCTTCATGCGCATGATAAAATTCAAGTTGTTGGTTTAATGACGATGGCTCCTTTTGACTCTACTGCGACTGAACAACACGATATTTTCAAGAAATTAAAACAAAAGCAATGTGAGATTGAAAAGTTGACTTTATCTTATGCTCCTTGCCATGATTTAAGTATGGGAATGTCTAATGATTTTCCTATTGCAGTAATGGAAGGCGCCACTTTTGTTAGAGTCGGCACGGCATTGTTTAAGTGAGACGTGAAAGGAGGATGAACCATGAAACTGCATGAAATGTGGGAAAATGCTAAAAACTTTTTTGGTATGGCTGAAGAAGAGGATACTGAGAGAAATGACTATGCTGATGAAGAAGAGCAAGTGCACGCTCATCCAAGTGTAACGAATCGTGTCAATAATCCAGCGCCTCAAAATACCCAACCTACTAGACAATCGTTTTATCAACGTTCAGTAGCCAATCAGTCTCGGAATTATTCATCACAGCATTCACAAGAAAATAATTATAGTAATCAATCACAACAATATCACACGCAAGCACAAAATGTTGTATCTATGCAGCAGTCAAGAGCAAACAAATCTTCTACTAAACCACGTAGTACTAGAGAAAATCAAGCTGCAAATAAGATTATTATTATCGAGCCTAGAGCCTATTCAGAAGCGATGAAAATTGCCAAACATATTATGAATGGTGAGTCTGTCTTGGTGAACTTCCATCAGATTGAGGAGTATCAAGCAAGACGAATTGTTGATTTCTTGACAGGCACTGTTTATGCTGAAAACGGTGATATTAAACGTGTAGGTAATGAAATCTTCTTATGTACGGCACAAGGAGTAGAAATTGATGGGACAGCGCAATCTTTAATGGATGCCAATATGTTGGAGATTCAATAATTGTTTTGTCAGTTTAGTGTTTGCTGACAATGATTAGGAGGACAAGCCTATCCTATTTTTATTAATTAAATTAATCGGTGATGTGGTCTATCTTTATACGACATTACTTGTTATCTATGCATTATTATCTTGGTTCCCAGGTGGATACCAAAGTAAATTTGGCCAACTTTTAAGTAAGATTTGTGAGCCATATTTAAGTATATTTGATCGGGTGAAATTACAATTCGGACCGGTCGATTTTACGATTCTTTTTGCGGTACTAGTATTACAATTAGCTAGTCAGGCATTGATTCGTATTTTACTATTTTTTGTATATTAATTTAAGGGGGTGGCTTTTTTGAACGCAAATGTGTATCAACATTTTCGGGAAGATGAGCGCCCTTTTATTGACACTGTAGAAGAATGGTTAGAAAAAGTGGAAATGCAATATGCGCCCGTTCTAACTGACTTTTTAGATCCAAGACAGGCCTATATTTTAGAGACATTGATTCGTCAAAATTCTGATTTAGGTTTTCGTTTTTATGGTGGTTATGAATCAAGCGAGCGTACACGTTGTTTGATTTATCCAGATTATTATACGCCGGCGCAAGAGGATTTTGAAATTGCCCTATTTACCATTCAATATCCTAAAAAATTTGCGCAATTAAGTCATAGTAAGATTCTAGGGACTTTATTATCTACTGGGTTAAAGCGTCAATCTTTCGGAGATATTATTTCTGATGGGGAAAATTGGCAAGTC
>JAEWFE010000222.1 GCA_023389005.1 Bacillota bacterium | reverse complement strand
TTATTGTTTATCGGATTATTTCTTTTGGATCAGATTGCTTTTGTCTTTCCAATTATTGGAAAACAAATATCGGATAATCAATCATTTGTATTAGCAATTGGCGTTTTATTGATGGGGATAGTTGTGAGTGTTGCCTGCTATCTTGCTAGAAAGAATGGTTCGCTAAAGCCACTGCGTCAAACGATTACGAAACAAAACTGGAAATTTATTTTAGGGATGTTTGCCTTAACCTATATTTCGCAACTCGCTTTACAATTAATCTTTCAGTTTCTAGGCATTTCTGGTAATACAGTTAATCAACAGGTAATCGAGCAATCTATGAATAGTCTGCCACGTTGGTATATGGGACTGATGATTTTGATTGTGGCACCAATAGCAGAAGAATTTTTTTGTCGCTCGCTAGTGTTTCAGACGATTCGTAATAAAAAAGTGGCATTTATTGTAGCAACGCTTATCTTTACACTGTTACATATGCAAACGCTCGAATGGAATGTACTGATTTACTTAGTGATGAGTTTGATTTTGACCGCTACCTATGCACGTCACGAAAATTTAAATGAAAGTATTACAGTCCACTTCTTAAATAATTTAATCGGTTTTGTGGCATTGTTAGTGATGTAAGAAATAATGTAGAGAAGAATCCTATGATTGAGGGTTCTTCTTTTTGCTATTTGTAATAAACGTTTTTTTTTGTTACAATAATTTTGAGAAAATAATTAGAGAGTGGAGGGATAAAAAATGTTGTGGATGATAGTATTTGGTGTATTTTACCTTTTTATCTCACAAAAATATCAAACGCCATATGTGGATTTGGCTTGCTTTTTACTTGTGAGTGTGGCGAGCTTGTTTGGTGGATTTAATATGGTAGTTATAGGTGTTTTACTATGGTTGAGTGCGGGATTAAGTTGTTATCGTTTCTATATCTGGACCAAACGTTTCGTCAAACAAAAAAATCCCTCTCTGCCGGCAAGATGGGAATATCTAATCATGTCCACGGTTGCTTTTCAATTGACCTATTTAGAAAAAGACGTATTCAAGATCTTGCCGTTATTTGTGTCAGCTTTAGTGATTGTGGTTGAAATTTTATTAATGATTTTATATTTTTACGCTTGGTTTAAAGATTCTCGTTTCCTACCGCGTGAAAAAATAATTGCTTCAGAAGTGATTACTTTTTCTATTTGATTAGCTATACCTCCGTTTGCGAGACATATATCGGCTTGATATTATGGTTACTACTTGTCATTCATTGGTTTGTGATGAGAGAGTCATAATGCTATAAAAATCTTTTTATGGTTATCCTAAGTAATAAATAATCGCACAAATGGTTCATCAACAATTGTGCGATTTCTTTCTAATTGAAATAGCCAACTTACTTTTTTCCTCGAAACCATTCAATAATCCAAGTAAAATCATTTATCCATAACATCATAACCATTCCCCCCTGCTAGTTCTTGATATGACTAGTTTAGCAACTTCTATATTTTTGACTAGGAGGAGTTTGCTCAACAACATTAAATCTGTGGTGAATGACAGTTAAGATAAAGACTAAAGGAAAATTTCAGCAATAACAGTTCCTTGTTTATAAAATAAATTGAATTGATTATCGTATTTTTTAGAAATATCTTTGACATTTCTGAGTCCCAATCCATGATTAATTGTATCATGTTTAGAGGTAACAATTGTGTTGTCCTCAATTTTAATTGGGTGATTCACGGGATTGACTATACTTAGATAAGGACGACATTTGGTAAATTCACTGACTGTAATTTCAATCCACCGCTGATTTACTGGCATTTTCTCGGCTGCTTCTAAGGCGTTTTTGAATAAATTGTAGAAAACAATGCTTAAATCATAAGAATCGGTTTCTAGTTCAAGTGGTAAATGCCCATAAATTGTTACCTTGATTCCTCTACTTTTGGCTTGACCCAATGAATTTTCTAGTAAAGAATCTATAATCAAATTACCAGTATATCTTTTTTGATTTTCGAGTAACGAATATTCGTTCATTTTTTTTAGATAATTTTTTAGAACAGTATAGTCCTGCTTTTCGATAAGTGTGTTTAAGATAATCATATGCGCTTGGTAGTCATGACGAAATTTTCTGAGTTGCTTATCTTGTTTGATTTTATTTTTTAAATATTCCTGCTGCATTTGATAAAATTTATCTTGTAATCTTTGTTTTTCCTCTAATAAGCGCCGATTTGTATTTAAGAATGCTTGGTAAACAACTAAATATAGAAGTAGTAGACAAGCAATAGAAGTACAACTGCCAAGAGCTACAAATATTCTTGAAGTGTCAAGATGAATGGCAATGTATTGCCAAGCACCAAGAATCATAAGTGTTGCAAAAACTGTTGTGTAGAAAATGATATATTGCCTGATAGTTAATACAATTGGATTGGCATTGTATTTCTTACGGTAATATAAAATGCCGAATAGAATGGAAAGCATACAGGCATTTAAAAGTAGAAAAGAATAAAAATCACTATAAATCAAATGAATGATTTTTCCGTTTATTAAAATTCCTTCAAACATCAATAATGTCACTGAAATAGCTGAAGTTGCTAGGTAGATAAACGGATAGATTGCTAGGGCACGTTTGCGATTGGGTGGTTCAACTAATAGATGAATTAATGAAAAAAGTAATATACACAAGGGATTTTTATAAATTGGCGATAAAGTATCAAGAAAAAGGAAATAAATAGTTATCATGCCACCTGTTACCAGTAACCATTTAGTTATATTTTTAGAAAAAGAAAATCCCCCTAGAATTTGATACCCTAATAAACAAGCGCTACCATCGAAAAATATTCTTAATAAGTCCCATAAAAAGGGAATTAAATGTTTCTCCATACCAAATCTCTCCTAAATGCAAAATAAGCTTCTTTTAATTTTGGATAGAATCTTCGCCCTACAGGAATGGTTTCTTGGTTAGATAAGCTAGCTGAGGTTACAGTAATTTTTTCCGACTGTATTAATGAAATAATATACGATTTATGGCATCTGATGAAAGGTAGTTCTACAAATTTTTGTTCTAAATCCTTCATTCGACTTAAAATCAGAAAATTGTTTTTTTTATTTACTAAGTGTACTTCGATATAGCGATCATCTACTTTGAAGTACACAAATTCATCCAAAGAATGACGATGAATAACATTAAAGATATCGGTAAATTCAAGCACTTTTTCTTTTTCAGTGATTTGCAGGTATTGTTGAATTTTCTTCTCTAAGTCAAAATCATTTGTAGGTTTGTTTAAAAAGCCTAATGTTTTTGTACCAAAGGCCTCATATATATGTTCTTGATGGTTTGTAGTAAAGACGATATATCGTACTAATTTTTGATTGCTTAACTTATCTTTTAATGTGAGTCCGTCCATTTCTGGCATATCAATGTCTAAAAATAGCATATCAATGGAGGTGGAATGAGGTTTAGTTATGTAATTAAGGACTTCTTGGCCATTATTAAATTTTAATATAGTTACATCAATTTTTATTTTTTTGCATAGAGAATATAATTGTTTTTCTAATGTTTCTTGAAAAAGTCGTTCGTCATCGCAGATTGCAAAAATCATTCGAATCACCTCGTTAATAGCTGTATACCTTTATTATAATACTTGTAATTAGCTTTCACAATGATAATTTAATTTGTGATAGCGTAATGATAATTTAATATGTTTTCAATGCTTGGACATGAATTAGATTGTTATTTGGGGGAATTTTAGTCGAATTTATCATGTTGTTTACCGCTTATTTTGTGTTGTTCAGGGGATAGATTATTGAAGCTTATATGATAATCGGATACATTATGAGCATAGGTTTGCTCCGATATTATATGTAGTGACGACACTACTTATCAAGGATTAAAAAGCTTAGGCTATTACATCAAACTGATATGAATTAAAGCCTTTTCCATTAAGATGAATATTGTAAAAAATGAAAGAATTCATCTTATCAATTAGAGAACTAATTTTTTGGAAGGAGATTGTATTGGACAGTAGATATGATAAACGAAAGTTTGTTGATATAATTATTTTAACTTTTGGAAGCTTTTTGTTACTAGGAATATCAATTCTTTTAGGTTTAATAATATTTAGTAATTATGAATTTGTATATTCATATTCTATTTTAATATGCGTGGGTGTATTTCCTTATTGTTATATTGATAAGTGCTATCCAAAATGGAATGAAGAAATCATTTCCAATATGAAGTGGTCTGTGAAGTTAGTATGTGTTATGCTCCTAGTTTTGTTTTTTATTAATTTATATTTCGGACATAAGAATACGATAATGATGTTGCTACTTGGTATAAAATACTTGATTGTATCATTTAGCGAAGAATTGTTATTTCGATGTTACATACAAAAAATTTTAGAGACACAATTTAAAAAAATTACTGCAACAATTGTACAGTCATTACTTTTCGCGTTTTTGTTTCATAGTGGATTGCCATTGATTTTGAATTTATTAGTTCGATTCCCAGCAGGTGGGTTGTTATCTATAATATATAAGAAAACCAAAAACATAAATTATCCAATTTCGATACATTTTATGTATGACATGATTATTAACATTATATGGTTGTAAGGAGATGAAAAAATGCAAAATAGATATAAGGTGCTTGGTATTATTTTTATGGTGATAAGTATTTTGTTGATTGTTGGGAGTATTTTTTTTCAACAATACTTAAATATATTTTCTTTTTTAATGCTGTTTTATTTAGTTCCTGTGTTGATATTATCTATTGGGGTAGGCTTGATAACAATAAGAGATAAGTTTTTAATATTTAAAATAATTTTATGCAGCAGCGTTATCACGTTATTTTATACTGGTGTATATTATTTGGATATTATCAATTTCCACCAACTGATAGAGGTTACTGATGTTGAGGGGATAAATATAAGTAATATTAATATGGATCTGGTATCTGTTATTAATACGTTCGTTACTGTTGTAGCGATTAGTTTATTAGTCAGATTTTTTATAAAAAAAGCCAGAAAATGAATTAGAGGAGGGGTGGAAATATGGTGAAATTACTAAACTCTATTTCTTTAAAGATTTGGATTTTTGATGTTCAAATCGGTAAGAAAAATCGCCGTGGACGTTGGGTGTGGTAGAATTGGTGGGATTATATGCAGATAAATGCATCAGTTATTCCAACAATATATTATTGAAAGCGAGGGAATTAGAATAATGGTAAAATTATTAAACTCTATTTCTTTAAAGATTTGGATTTTTGATGTTCAAATTGGTAAGAAAAATCGTCGTGGACGTTGGATTTGGTAAGAAAAATTTTTAGTGGTGCAAAAAAGTAATAAAATTCGGGTGTTCGGACAAACAAAGATGTATTTGTTATGAATGTTCGAATTTTATTTTTTATTTAATATCTATAGGGGAGGAAGCAGGATGCTCGAAGTCAAGTCTGTTAAGAAAAGTTATGGGGATGATGTTGTTTTAAAGGATGTTTCTTTGTCTGTAGAATCTGGAGAAATTGTTGGTTTTGTAGGTGAAAATGGTGCAGGAAAAACCACGTTAATTAGGGCGATTTTGGGTTTACACAATATAGATTCAGGCAAAATTATCTTTAATGGTGTCAAAAATTTTCAACATAACCAAATGATGATGAAACAAATAGGTTATTTGTTAGATACTGAGCTTTTTGAATATCTGAGTGCTTATCAGAGTTTGGAGTTAATGGGGATATATGAAGGAGAACGGTATAGTAAACAGCAAATAGAGGACATGTTAGCTCGAGTATTGCTAAATGTAGATAACAAACCGATTAAATCATACTCTTATGGCATGAAACAAAGGTTACGTTTGGCAATGGCAATGATAAGGCCTCGTAAGTTATTAATTTTAGATGAGCCTTTATTAGGCTTAGATATTAAAACAATACAAGAATTTAAACATTACCTAAGAGAGATTGCAAATTCAGGAGTGGCGATCTTATTATCCTCTCATCAGCTATCAGAAATTGAAGATATAATTGATCGATATATGATTTTAGATTCAGGAGTTATTCAAAAAGAAGTACTAGGTAAACAAACTGCTTATAAAGTATCATTAGGACTTGATGCTGCAGATGTGCAAAAATTTTTATCTGAATTAGAACTCAGTGATTCTGATAATATTAGAGTTGAGGGGAAGAATATATATGTCATAAGTCAAGATGTGCTGAATGTTGTTTTAAAAGCTGCTTATAATCAAGAATTGAATGTTAAATTTCAACAAATTAACATTGTGAATCAATTGTTTTTAGATAAAGGAGAATAAAATGATTAATCTAATTTATGCAGAATTATATAAATTATGGAAAAATAGAAGTGTCTTAGCGATTGGGGCTTTATCATTAATTCCATTTGTCTTTGCGTTCATGGTATCTTTGAATCTAAAATCAATGAAAATTGCTGACTCTGCATTTAGCTTGTTGACCTATCCACAAAGTATGTGGCAATTTGTTTATGGATTTTATTTGCCAATTTTAGTTATGACATATCTATCGTGCTCGTTGGGACGTGAGTTGAAAAATGGAAGTTTGGTATATGAGGTGACAAGAGTGGCCAACAGGAAAAAAATAGTCTATGCAAGAATGTTAACTATTGTCTTGCTTAACTTGGCGTATTTCCTTGTCTTTCAGTTAGTAAGTATATTGTCATATATGCTATTTATTAATAATACTCGTTTTGGAAATGGCTTAGGTACATTTCAAAATGATTATGTAGAAATATTATTAAGCCTTTTTACATTATTGTTACAAATGATACTTTGTCTATTGACTTTTGTTCTATCGATAAAGTTTTCTGCCATTATATCTGTTATGATATCGTTAGTAATCTCGATTTTAATTTCATTATGTTCAGGTATAACGGTAATTAGAGATTTTATTCCAGGTACTGTCTTTTATGGTTCGCAATTTTTCTCAGATAGTCGTTTACAGATAGTTATGTTTGAACAAAGTATAGAAATTATTTTGTTAATAGTACTAGCTGTTTTTGTCAGCCAGAGTCTATTTAAAAAGGTTAG
>JAEWFE010000030.1 GCA_023389005.1 Bacillota bacterium | reverse complement strand
AGTTACATCATATCTTAGAAAATATGCGCCTGAATCGTGGGGCAGTGAATTTTGAAGATCATGAAGCGCGAGTAATTGTTGATGAAGAAGGAACCCCATTAAAAATTGAATTACGTACTCGTGGTGTGGCAGAACGCTTAATCGAGTCGTTCATGTTAATTGCTAATGAAACCGTGGCTACGCATTTCCATCGACTGTTGTTACCATTTATCTATCGTATTCATGAAGAGCCTAATGAGGATAAAATGAGTCGCTTTTTTGAAACAGTGGCTGCGCTAGGTATCGTACCAAAAGTGACAAATGGCAATATGATGTCAAAAGATATTCAACAGTTAATGGATGAAGTGGCTGATTTACCTGAAGCTTTTGTCATAAATATGCTATTATTAAGGAGTATGCAGCAAGCAAAATATGCTGCGGAAAATGTTGGCCACTATGGGTTGGCGGCTCCTTATTATACACATTTTACATCGCCAATTAGACGCTATCCTGACTTAATTGTTCATCGTTTAATTCGTAGTTATCAAAAAGACAGTGGTGCCAAAAATCAAGCATATTGGCAAGCGCATTTGCCTGAAATTGCCAATCACTCTTCACAAATGGAAAGAAGAGCAGTTGAAGCAGAACGACAAGTAGATGCGATGAAAAAAGCGGAATACATGCAACAATTTTTAGAAGAAGAATTTGAAGGGATTATCAGTTCGGTTGTTAAATTTGGTTTCTTTGTTGAATTACCAAATACTGTAGAAGGATTAGTGCATATTCAATCTTTAGAAGATGATTATTATCACTTTATTGAAAATCATTTGGCTCTAGTTGGTGAACGAACAAGACGAGTATTAAAAGTTGGTCAAAAAGTGAAAGTAAAAGTTTTAGGGGCCAATCCAGATACGAGAGAAATTGATTTTCAGTTGGTAGAAGTATTGGAAGAAGCACAGTTACCAAAATCACTTCATCAAGTGAAAACAAAAAATTTATCAAAACAGCAAAAAACAAAGAAAAATGACCGAACGAAAGGTAAGAAAAAAGGAAAAAATAAGAAACAAAAACCTTTTTATAAAGAAGTGGTTAAAAAGAAAAAGAAGAAAAAACATTAAATAGAATAGAGGAATATGACTATGCCTAAAGGGGAAGGAAAATTAATTGCGCAAAATAAAAAGGCGCGTCATGACTATCATATTTTAGAAACTTTCGAAGCAGGAATGGTCTTACAAGGAACAGAAATCAAATCCATCCGCAATAGCCGTATCAATTTAAAAGACGGTTTTGTCAGAGTGCGTAATGGTGAAGTATTTTTAGTGAATGTTCATATTAGTCCATATGAACAAGGAAACATCTTTAATCATGATCCTTTGCGTACGCGTAAACTTTTACTTCATAAACGTCAAATTAGACAATTAGAAGCTGAAAGTAAAAATGCGGGCATTACTATTGTTCCTTTAAAAGTCTATATCAAAGACGGTTATGCGAAGGTGCTCATTGGTTTAGCCAAAGGGAAAAAAGAGTATGATAAACGTGAAAGTATTAAGCAAAAAGATCAGGAACGACAAATTAGAAGAATTGTCAAAAACATTCGTTAATCATTTTTGTATGATTTTTTACCTTATTTTGTTTTTATTACGTTTACAATATTGGTTATTCAATATTTGTAATATAAGGTTTGTTCAAAATTTCATTTAATAGAAAAACTTGATAGAAATTCTTTTTTTCGATTTAAATATTCAATGAATAAACCGATATCTTTTTATGAAAATACTTTGAAATTTCTTTTTAGTGGTGGTACGATACAAGTTGTCATTACTATTGCGTGAAAAGATATGCAAGAGTATTTACATTTTAGAAGTGAGGTGAGCTTATGGAAGAACAATCGCTTCTGTTTCATATTGGACCAATTTGGTTTGACGGTACGGTGGCAATTATGTCGGCTTTAGTGTGTGCAATTATCTTTTTAATCGTGTTTATCTGCACAAGAAATCCGCAATTAAAACCAACTGGGAAACAGAACTTTATTGAGTGGGTCATTGATTTTGTTCGCGGCATTCTCAGTGATCAGCTTCCCGCAAAAGAAGTTGGCAATTTCCATCTTCTAGGATTTACGCTTTTCCTATTTGTTTTCTTTGCTAATGAAATTGGTCTGATGACGAAACTAGTCTTTCCAATGAATGGCAATGAAGTAACATTTTGGAAGAGTCCAACAGCAAATCCTATTATCACAATGAGTTTAGCATTGATGTCCATATTATTAACTCATTATTTTGGTGTAATGCGTTTTGGTTTTAAAGGATATTTCAAAAATTCTTATTTAGAACCAGTTTTCTTCTTAATGCCAATTAAATTTATTGAAGAATTTACAAATGTAATTACGCTAGGGTTACGTTTATATGGTAATATCTATGCCGGTGAAGTATTGCTTACGTTGATTGCTTCACTTTTCAAAGCATTCGGTTGGATTACTTTGCCATTGGTAGTTCCAATTGAAATGACATGGATTGGATTTTCATTATTTATCGGTGCCATCCAAGCCTATGTATTTGTTACTCTAACAATGGTATTCTTAAATCACAAAATTGCCGCCGAACATTAATTTAACGGCGCATAAATTAGGAGGAAAAAATTATGAATTTCATCGCAGCAGGTTTAGCAGTTATCGGAGCAGCTTTAGG
>JAEWFE010000017.1 GCA_023389005.1 Bacillota bacterium | reverse complement strand
TTTTCGTGATACAAACTTTACCTGGTCCGATTCCTACTTTTGTTGCATCCGCGCCAGCATTTTCTAACTCACGAACAGCTTCAGGCGTACCAACATTGCCGGCAATAACAAAAGAATCTGGCAAATGATTTTTGATATGTTGAATCATGTTAATGACCGAGTTTGCATGACCATGAGCAATATCAATCGTAATATAATCAGGAATAAGCTTTTCTTTTGCCAAGGTTTCAATAAAAGTATACTCCCCTGGTTTAACCCCTACAGAGATAGAAGTGATTAATCCTTTCGCTTGCATTTTTTTAATAAATGGAATGCGTGCTTCTTCATCAAAGCGATGCATAATATAGAAATAGCCATTTTCAGCTAAAAACTCGGCAATCTTATCATCTATAATAGTTTGCATATTCGCTGGAACGACTGGCATTCTAAATGTACGCTTTCCTAAAGTGACGCTTGTATCACATTCTGAACGACTATTGACAATACACTTATTAGGTATTAATTGGATATCCTCATAATCAAAAACTTTCATTTCGAACATAGCATTTCATCCTCTCAGATAATGAAAATATTCGGCATGATTCACATACCAATAGCTAGTTTACCCATAAACACCCAGATATTGCAATCATTTTTATTGTTTTTTTAGACAAAAATAGTCGAATGTTCGGTTTTTAAACATCCGACTATCTCGCTATTTTCTATGGTAGCATATTTCCAGCAGCCATATATAGTTTATACCAATCTTCTTTGGATAATTGTACTTCACTCGCTTTAGCAATTTCTTCCAAACGAGATGGCGTCATAGTACCGGCGATCACTTGCATATTCGCTGGATGACTTAAAATCCAAGCACTTGCTAATCCGGTTGGTGTGATACCATATTTTTCGGCCATTTCATCCATAGTTTGATTTAACTCTGGAAATTTTTCATTACCAATAAAGACACCTTCAAAAAATCCATATTGATAAGGCGACCAAGCTTGAATCGTCATGTCATGCAAACGAGAATATAGTAAAATTCCTCCATCATGATCAAAGCTACCTGGTGTCTTCATATTGACTTGAATTTCTTGATCAATCATACCTGTATGCATCACACCAAATTGTAATTGATTGGCTACTAACGGTTGTTTGACCGCTTTTTTCAAGAATTCGATATGATTTGGATTTTGATTACTTACACCAAAGTAACGGACTTTACCTTCTTTATGTAATTGTTCGAAAGCTTCATTGACTTCAAACGGATCCATCCAAGTATCTGGACGATGTAATAATAACGAATCTAAATGATCTGTCTTTAAGCGTTGCAAACTCCCTTCTACAGCTTCAATGATATGTTTTTTAGAAAAGTCAAACATGACTCCTGGGACAATGCCGCATTTAGATTGAATAAATAAATCATCTCGTTTAATGGAAGTTTTTGCTAAAGATTCAGCAAAAATCGTTTCGCATTCACCTTTACCATAAATATCTGCATGGTCAATAAAAGTAATCCCATTTTCATAAGCAGTTTCAATCACTTTTACTGGATCTTTTGCGCCGTTTAATCGCATACAGCCTAAAACAACCGCAGATACCTCTTCATTTGTTGTGCCAAATTTAATCTTTTTCATGATAAACACCTCCAAAACAAAATTGTAGATCAAGTTAACAAAGATGTAAAGCGCTTCATTTTAACTGGTAAAAATTCTCAAACGAAAAAGGCAGCACAGCGGCTACCTTAAACATTTATTTTAATGCTTTAAAACCAATATCTTTGCGGTAAAAGAATTGTGACAAATCATACTGGCTCAAATATGCATAGGCTTTTTGTTGGGCATCAGCTAAATTTGTTCCCTGAGAAGTAACTAAAAATACGCGGCCACCACTTGAAACTAGTTGCTCTTCTTTGGTTGTAACACCTGCATAATACACTGTTTGCTCCTCAGTATTTTCCATTTCAGGTAATGCAATATTTTTTTCATAATCAGCTGGATACCCTGGAGCTGCAACTACTACGCCAAGTGTTGCAAAATCATACCAAGTTATATCTGGTTGACGATTGTTTAATAAATCGTCAATAATTTGCGCTAAACTTGTTTTTAATCGCGGTAAAACAACTTGAGTCTCAGGATCACCAAATCGAGCATTAAATTCGATGACTTTCGGACCTTCATTAGTAGCAATCAACCCAGCATACAAGATACCAGTAAATGGCGTCTTGCGGTCAACCATGCCATCTGCTGCCTTTTGGACTATTTCTTGAATCGCAGTTTGCACCATTGATTCAGGGATTTGCGGAACAGGTGAATAAGCCCCCATCCCACCAGTATTTGGTCCTTTATCGCCATCAAAAATTCGTTTATGGTCTTGCGCAATCACCATTGGATAGACTTCATTTCCCTTAACAAAAGAAAGTAGCGAAAATTCTTCACCGGCCAAAAACTCTTCAACGACTACTTTAGCAGAACTTGCCCCAAATTTATGATCCAACAACATATCTTCTAATGCTTCAAGTGCTTCTTTTTCTGTCATCGCGACAACTACACCTTTACCAGCAGCCAGACCATCTGCTTTTATCACAATCGGTGCCCCATTTTCTAGAACATAGGATTTAGCAGCTTCAAAATCAGAAAATGTTTGATATTTAGCAGTTGGAATGTGATAATCACGCATCAATTGTTTTGCGAAATCTTTTGAACCTTCAATCATCGCCGCTTGTTGATTAGGGCCGAAAATCTTTAGACCAGCTGCTTGAAAATCATCGACAATCCCATTTAATAAAGGAATTTCAGGACCAACAAAAGTCCAGTCAATCTGATTTTCTTTGACGAACTGAATCAAAGCCGAATGATTATCTTCAGCAATATCAACAAGTTGAACCCCATCTTTTTGCATACCAGGATTTCCTTTGGCGCAAAACACAGCTTCCACTTGAGGATCTTCTAATAATTTACGACAAATCGCATGTTCGCGACCGCCACTACCAATGACTAATAATTTCATCGCTAAAGTCCTTTCTTAATGTCTAAAGTGACGAACATTGGTAAATACCATAGCAATACCATATTTATCCGCCATATCAATCGAATCTTGGTCTTTAATACTTCCGCCAGGTTGCGCGATTGCTTTGATGCCATTTTGAGCAGCATATTCAACTGAGTCACTCATTGGGAAGAATGCATCCGAACTCATCACGGCACCTTCAAGTTTACCCGCTGCCTTCGCTTGATCCACTGCAATTTTTACTGATCCCACGCGATTCATTTGTCCCGCACCGACACCGACTGTTTGATTGTCTTTTGCAAGTAAAATCGCATTAGACTTCACATGTTTCACAGCCTTCCAAGCAAAGGTTAACGCTTCTAATTCTTCTTTCGTTGGTTGACGCTTGGTAACCACTTGCCAATTTTCAGGATTTTCTTCGATGACATCTTGGTTTTGAACTAATAAACCACCAAGAACAGAAACAAATTCATTTTCTTCGGTATTCTTTTCTGAGAAGTCCAATGTTAACAGACGTAGGTTTTTCTTTTGAGATAATAATTCTAAAGCATCGTCCTTAAAACTTGGCGCAATGATTAATTCAAGGAAGATTGGACGCATCACTTCAGCCGTTTGTAAATCAACTGGACGGTTTAATACAATAATCCCACCGAAGATAGAAACTGGATCGGCATCAAAGCAACGATCAAAAGCTTCCTTAATCGTTGAACCTGTACCAATACCACATGGATTCATATGTTTTAAAGCCACAGCAGTCGGTTCATCAAATTCACGGATAATACGAATGGCCGCATCTGCATCTTTAATATTGTTATAAGATAATTCTTTCCCGTTCAATTGTTTTGCACTAGCCATTGAATAAGCCTTTGGTAGAGCGCTACGGTAGAATGAAGCCTGTTGATGACTATTTTCACCATAACGTAAAGTTTGACGTAAATCATAAGTAAGCGTTAATTTTTCAGGTGTCGTTACGCCGACAATTTCACTGAAATACTGAGCAATCAAAGCATCGTAGCTAGCTGTATGGCGGAAAGTTTTTGCTGCTAGGGCTTTACGGGTTTCGAAACTTGTTTGACCCTCAGCTTTAAGTTCTGCAGCTACTTTCTCATAATCACTAGGATCTACAATCACTGTTACACTTGCAAAGTTTTTCGCAGCTGAACGCAACATACTTGGTCCACCGATATCAATATTTTCAATCGCATCCGCTTCAGTAACATCTGGTTTTAAAATAGTTTCTTTAAATGGATATAAATTAACAACCACAAAATCAATCGGTGTAATATCATGAGCTTTCATCGCATCCATATGTGTGGCTAAATCACGACGACCAAGTAATCCACCATGAATTTTTGGATGTAGGGTCTTCACTCGGCCATCCATCATTTCAGGAAAACCAGTCACTTCTTCAATCCCAATTGTTGGCACTCCTTGTTCATCTAAAGCTTTTTTGGTACCGCCAGTCGAGATGATTTCAATACCAGCATCAACCAACACTTTCGCAAAATCTACTAAGCCAGTTTTATCAGATACACTTAATAATGCACGTCTTTTCATGAGTTTTTTATTCCCCTTTTGATTTATTTTTATCACTTTGAAGTAACATGTCTCTTAATACTTTTGGATACAAGCGATGTTCTGTTTGATGAATTTTTTCTTCCAACGATTCTAAGCTATCTTCTGGTAATATCATCACAGGTTCTTGGGCGATTATCGGACCGGTATCGACGCCATCATCTACTAAATGAACTGTAACTCCGGTAACTTTTACACCGTATTCATATGCATCTTTAATCCCATGCAAACCAGGAAAGCTAGGTAAAAGGGAGGGATGAATATTTAAAATACGATTACTGTAATGAGAAAGTAGCGTTTTACCTATAATACGCATATAGCCTGCCAAGACAATCAAATCGATTTGTTGTTCTTGCAATAACTGTAATAGTGCTTCTTCGTAGGCCGCTTTATTTGTAAATTCTTTAACCTCAAAACTAAAAGCACGAACATTCAATCGTTGCGCACGTTCAAGGACATAAGCGTTATGATGATCACTAAAGACAAAGATCAGTTCCCCAGGTAGTAAGCCTGCTTGAAATTGGTGGGCTAAAGCTTCAAAATTACTACCATTACCAGAAGCTAAAATAGCAACTCTCATCGGCCTTCCTCCACTATTTCGACACTATTGTTTGTTTTTTCAACCATTTTTCCAACAATATAAGCCGCCTCTTGGTTTTCTTTTAGGATTTGCATCACTTCAGTCACTTTATCTTCACTAACTGCTAAAATCATGCCTAATCCCATATTGAAGATTTCAAACATTTCTTCATGTTTAATCTGTCCATATTTTTCAAGACATTCAAAGATTGGTAATACCGGCCAAGTCCCCACTTGAATTTGTGCAGCTACGCCCTCGTTGAACATTCTAGGTACATTTTCAATAAAGCCACCACCAGTAATATGTGCAACACCATTTACTAATTGCTTCTTAATGAGTGGTAGAAGCGCTTTGACATAAATGCGAGTTGGCGTTAATAAAACATTTTTTAATGGTTGATTTAATTCTGGAAGGACTGTTTCACCGTTAAAGTCATTTTGCTCAAAAAAGACTTTACGTACAAGTGAATAGCCATTGGAATGAATACCTGAAGACGGCAAACCAATTAAGACATCCCCAGCTTTGACATTGGCTTTTTGAATTAAGGCTGATTTTTCCGCGATACCAACTGCAAAACCTGCTAAATCATAATCATCTTCACCATACATACCAGGCATTTCCGCAGTTTCGCCACCGATTAAAGCAGCATTTGCTTGGACACACCCATCAGCTACACCAGCTACGACTTTTTCTAAACGTTCAGGGATATTTTTACCTGTTGCGATATAATCTAAGAAATACAATGGTTCAGCACCTTGCGCGATAATATCATTGACACACATCGCTACACAATCAATGCCAATGGTATCGTGCATATCTTCTTGAATTGCAATCATCAATTTCGTACCTACACCATCAGTTCCGGAAACTAAGACAGGCTCTTTTACATTCAAGCTACTTAAATCAAAGCAACCTCCAAAGCCACCTAAAGCACTCATTACTCCAAGGCGTTCAGTTTTTTGTACATGCTTTTGGATTCTTTTTACAACTTCATAGCCAGCTTCTACATCGACACCAGCTTTAGCATATGCATTGCCCATTTGATTTCTCCTTATCCTTTAAAAAATTCTGTCTTTTCTTTTAACGATT
>JAEWFE010000319.1 GCA_023389005.1 Bacillota bacterium | reverse complement strand
TCCATTCTTTCAAGCCTTTTTTACGTTGGTAAGGCAAGTCACAAACAATTTCTAAAGTATCACAAGCCCGCTCTTGAGTCGATGCATAGGCCTGACCAAACTGGATACCTTGTGATTGAAAATATTGCCTTGCTTGTCGGGCCTGTTCTTTACCTAATTCAGTTAAGGGCGAGTCACACCAGCCTTGTACTTTTTTTAATTCGTTAAAAAGTGTCTGTCCATGCCGCATTAAATATACGATTTTTACCATTGTCATTCCCTACTTTCAAAATGCCTAATCTCATCAAATCCATTAATAATATTAATCAAATGAATTTAGAATAGTACTCAATATTTTACTCATATATTTGCAATACCATTTTAGCTTTTTTAGATAGAATTTAAAAGTCACTAATTTACATTCAATGTTTCAAAAATTATTAAAAATGGACACCTTAATTCAAAATCAAGATGTCCACAACAAAATTTACTTATCCATATTAGTTAAACTCTGCTCTCCAAGCTGGTGTAGCTGCTTCACGATATAGTTTTGCTTTACCAATAGAATTAAATAAATTCATCTTAAATTTAATCACTTCTTTGGCAGCTTCAACACATTCAGGATTGATAACATTTGGATCCCACCACTCAGTATTTGCAAGAATTTCACGACATTTTTTATAGTAAGCATATTTATAATCAGATGAAATGTTTACTTTTTGAATACCAATTTTTACAGCCTGTGCAATTTCTTCATCAGGGTTTGCAGAACCACCATGAAGAACTAGCGGAATATCAACTACTTCTTTAATTGATTCTAAAACATCCATTCGTAATTTTGGTTTAATTCCTTTTGGATAGATTCCATGCGCAGTACCAATTGCGACTGCCAAAGTGTCAATTCCAGTTTCTTCAACAAATCTCTTAGCATCAGCCGGATCAGTATAAATTACTTCAGTTACGCCACCTTCTACTGATGTTCCAGTACTACCAATTGTACCTAATTCACCTTCAACAGAAACGCCAATTTTATGACAAACATCCACAACTTCTTTAGTTACTTTAATATTTTCTTCAAATGGAAGTAGAGAACCATCAATCATTACTGAACTGAATCCGCAATGAATTGCACGTAAAATAGATGCTAAGGAATCGCCATGATCCATATGAACTACAAATGGGACAGGACTATTTTTTACTCGTTCAACTACATATTGGAAAAATTCGTCTTTTGAATATTCTAATTCTGTTGGGTGTACAGCGATGATAGCCGGTGAATCATTTTCTTCAGCAGCTTCAACAACAGTTCTAAACAAATTACTGTCTGAAATATTAAATGCTCCAACAGCAAAATGATTTTCTTTCGCAACTTCTAACAATTGATTCATGTTTAATAACATTTATCTTCACCTCTATATTTTATTTACCGAATTTGTTAATTCGATGTATGACATAATAACTTTTTTACCCTCTTCTAAACTTTCAGTTAGCACTTTGGGATAATCTGCATTAGGATTATCTTGTAACACATTTTTAAGATAATTTCTCTGTGCTTTCATAAAATCAGAACCTACATTTATTTTGTTGATTCCTAATTTGACTGACTCTTTTATTACTTGCTCTCCAGCACCAGAACCACCATGTAATACTAAGGCAGCACCAGTAGCTTCTTTTATGGTCTTAATAATGTCTAATTTGAACTGTGGAATATACCCTTTAGGATAATCTCCATGTGATGATCCATATGATATAGCTAAGCAATCAACCTGAGTCTTATTAATAAATTCAATTGCCTCTTCCGGTTTTGTAAACATCTGTTGATCAGTGTAATGATCTCCACTAACTGCTCCCATGCAGCCAACTTCAGCTTCTACACCTGTTCCAAAACTTTCTGCAAATTTTAATATTTCATTTGTAGTTTCAATATTTTCTTGAAGTGAGTACATAGATGCATCCATCATCACTCCAGAAAATCCAAGTTGTATACATTTTTTTACAAATACTTTATTTTGACCATGATCTAAGCTAATTGCCACTGCTGTCGAACTATCTTCAGCCAATTTTTTTATTCCTTCAAAAATATATTTCGCAGCTAAATGATTTTCTAGATGTTCTTGAAGTAAATTAACAATGATAGGTGCTTTTAACTCACTTGCGGCATCAATCACTGCCTTTGCCATATCAACATTAATACAATTAACTGCTAACACAGCATAATTTTCTTTATTAGCCTTTTCAAGCAATGTCTTCATAGATACAAACATCTGCATCAACCTTTCTAGTTGATTGTGATACTTGATAAATCTACTTCTTCTTCAACTTCTTCAGCAATATTAGCTGCTTGTTCTTCAGTTAATGGTTTTTTCAATAATACAAGTAAAACAGCAGTAACAGCAGATCCAAGAAGCAACGCAAGAACTGCAACTAATGGTTGTGACATAGCTGGAATAACGAATACACCACCGCTAGGAACAGGACTGCCATTTCCGAAACTAAAACTAATTGCACCACACACTCCACAACCAATAGAAGTTGAAATTACAGTTCTAACCAAATCATTCATTGCGATTGGGATAACGCCTTCACTAATCATGCATAATCCCATTGGAAATGCGACTTTTATAGCTTCTACTTCTTGGTTTGTAAAAATACGTTTTTTCACTACTTTAGATAATAATAAACCTAGCGTAACACCAATTGGAGGTACCATTGCTGCCAATACTTTAATTCCCTCAGGTCCAGTAATTCCTTCAAGTAAAAGTCCATCACAGATTAAATTAGGAACTTTAGAAATTGCACCACCATAATCAATACATCCAATAGCACCAATAATAAATCCATATAGAACTTTTTGAGATTGATCTAGTCCAACAATGAAGTTAGTTAATCCACCTGTAATCCAAACAATTGGTGTACCTAAAACAAAGTACATAATTAATCCGCCTATCATTGCAGTTAAAGTTGGAATAATCATCATTGGCATTAAAGCCTCTGCCCATCTTGGAACCTTTAAGTATTTACGAATAACTACAGCAATATATCCGGCCAAGAAACCACCAATAATCCCCCCTAAGAAACCTGCACCTAAGAATGATGCAATTTGTCCCATTAAGAAACCAGGAGCAATACCAGGTCTATCCGCGATAGAGAATGCAATATATCCTGCAATAAATGATGGCAGCAAACCCATACCAAGCACCCCAAGTGAAGTAAATGCACTTGGAACTGTCATTTTAGCTAAATCAGTAACAACTTGTCCTCCCATTAAGTTCCCTACAGCAATCAGCAAACCAGACGCAACAACTAAAGGAAGCATATAACTAATTGCTGTTAATAAGTGTCGTTTAATCTCTCCTAAAACTTTTTTCATACACAAACACTCCTCTCTATTTATTTAATTCGCTTTCAATTTTTTGAATCAGTTGTTTAGGTGCTTTTACTACAATACTTGTTGGTACTTTAACAACTTTTTTCCCATCAAAACGTTCTGTTCCAGTAATAGCAATATCAACTGCAAGTATGACAACATCAGCTTCTTTAATGTCTTTTTCTGCCAACTCATCTTCTGTACCAATAGTACCTTGAGTTTCAATATGAATTTCATGACCTAATTCCTTAGCTGCTTTTAATAATTTTTCTTTTGCAATATAGGTATGTGCAATACCCGATGTACATGCTGCAACTCCAACAATTTTCATAATAATTCCTCCAAAACGTTTCTTACTTTTATTAAATAATTCCCACGACTAAAATACTCAACTATTAAACTAATCTCGCTGAGTAATCATTCCAAAAAGCTCGTCTTCATTTTCAGCTTTTTGAAGCGCAACTAAAAACTCATCATCAGCTAGCATAATTGCGACTTTTTGAAGTAATTTAATATGTGTTGTAGTCGCATCTGAGTTTTTAACTGCAAATAACAAAATCACCTCCACTGGTTTATCATCTAATGAACCCCATTCAATTGGTTGCTTTGTTTTACCAATTGCAATTGTAGTGTTGATTACACTCTCTGATTTTCCATGGGGAATTGCAATTCCTTTTCCTAGACCTGTTAACCCTTCTTCTTCTCTTGCTAAAACATCTGCATAAAAATCATCAACATCATTAATATATCCAGTATTAAATAATTGATTACATAACGCTTTTAAAACTTCTTCTTTTGTAGTTCCTTCAATATCAACTAATACATTTTCTCTATTGATTACATTTTTTAAATCCATTGACTCTAACATTGTAATTCCTCCAAACGTTTTCTTAATGCTTTCTTATCACTTTCTGTAAATATCGCATTTACTAAAATACATGGGATTCCGTATGTTTCATTCATTTTAATTGTTGATACGATTAAATCGATATCTTTAAATCGATCTAAACTAATTGACTTCGTAAATTGATTAACAGATAAAGCTTCTACAATTTCAACTTCCGGTATGGATTGCTTAATTTTTACTTTTAGTAATTCTGAAGTTCCCACACCACTGGAACAAATCACTAATATTTTTATTTTTTCAGGAATTTGTTCCATATATTTTGCAAAGTATAAAGTTAAAAAACCAATTTCATCATCAGAAACTGCATCATCTGATATAGTCTCTACAACCTCTTTTTTCAAAAAATCAAATAGTTCTTTGTACTCTCTTTTTATGTCGATTAATAACTCATTTGAAATATTAATTCTTTGTTTAATTCTATAAAGCATCATTTTTAGATGTGGATATATTTCTGTAGCTAAATCTTGAATTTCTACTTTAAAATTAAAGTATTCAATCACTAATGAAGATATATTTTGTGCCATCTTCATTACACTAGATTCTTGATCAGAGAGTACATTATTCGTAACAAGTCTAGAAGAATACAAATATTGAAAAAGGAAATAATTTTCTTCATTATTTAACTTTTGCCCAATATATTCTTCAATGTTGCTTATTATTTTTTTGCTGAGATTTAATATATCTTGATTTTTTGAAATGACTTCTTGTGATATAAATTCATCTGGGCTTTGTATTTTTGATAATTCTGGATTATTTTTATATCTTGAAATCATTACATACATATGAATAAAAATATTTTCATTGTATGGATAAGAAATCTGTGTATTTAACTTACTTTCTATTTCCATTAATTGATTAGTAATAAAATCAATATCCTGGTAAGTCATCATACTAGTCTTTGTTAAATACGTATCATTTAATAATATCTTTTTAGTATTCAAAATTTCAGCCATCAATTTTCGTATTTGTTCTTCATTACCAGAGATTCGAAACTCTTCTTTTCGCTTATTCAACTTTAATTGATAAGGAACTAATATTTCCCTAATTTTTTGAATATCTAATCGAATAGTTTCATCAGATACAAATTGTTGGCTGTATATTTGTTCAATCGAGGTATAATGAGGCGAGTTCAATAACAAACTAAAAATAACTTCCATTTGTCTTGAGGGATATTCGCCTTGGATTTTTTCTAAGTGGATAGTTTGTTGATACTCATCATTGTCTATTAACAAACCTCTTCCTCTTTCAGAGATAATTATTTCGTTTCCAGAATGAGATTGAGAATTAATCTTCTTAATCCGTCTATAAATAGTTTTGACAGACACATTTGTTAGTTCTGAAATTTTTTCAGCAGTAATCATACTTTTACTGTTTAACAAAATGTTGATTATTTCTTGTTCCTTATTACTGAAAATCATCTTGATCACCTCCACATTTACATTCTATATTTGAAACGCTTTCAATTAAATATAAAAAAGTGTCTATTGCAATGGACATTTTTTTACGAAAATAAAAAAAAGGGGAGTCCGATATGATTGAACTACCCTTACTTTTACTCTACACGTAGCTTATTTATTATTCTTCGCGGTATCAGAGGCAATAATTCTGACATCGCCTTTGATTTGCCATCCCTTCACTTGATTTGGCAAAATACAGCTTGTACCCATATTTAACTCATATTCTTTGCCATCCACGACTAAGTAACCAAAACCTTCAATCACCGTCATCAAAGTATACGGCGCAAAAGCTTTGAAAGAACATTCTCCCTTCACTAACCATTCATAGACATTGAAAAATTTAGTTTGAAGATAAGTGGTAATCGCACTGTTGCCTTTACGTACTTCTTTAATCGCTAATTCTGGTGCATGATCAGGTACATTGGTCACATCAATGGACTGTTGGATGTGTAATTCACGTGTCTTTCCTTGTGCATCTTTGCGGTCATAATCATACACCCGATAAGTCGTATCTGAGCTTTGTTGGGTTTCTAAAATCATGATTCCTTTACCAATCGCATGCATCGTCCCACTCGGAACAAAGAAGAAATCCCCTTTGCGCACTGGCACATGTTTTAACAAATCATCCCAACGTCCTTCTTGAATCATTTCTGCCAATTCTTCTTTGGTTTGCGCATGATGACCATAAATGATTTCAGCTCCTGGCGCGGCATCAATAATATACCAGCACTCGGTCTTCCCTAGCTCACCAGCATGATGTTTGCCATATTCGTCATCAGGATGGACTTGGACAGATAAATCATCTTCCGCATCCAAAATCTTCACCAATAATGGGAAAACTTCTTCTGATTGATGACCGAATAATTCTTGATGGTCTTGCCAAAGTTGATCTAACGTTTGACCTTTGAAAGGACCATTTTCAATCACGCTTTTGCCATGAGGATGCGCACTGATTGCCCAGTCTTCCCCTATCTTGTCACTAGGAAGTTCAAAACCAAAGACAGTATTTAATCTTGAGCCACCCCAAATTTTTTCTTGAAATACGGGTTTCATAAATAAAGGTTCTACCAAATGAATCACTCTTTCTTGTATAGGTTTACAAACAAGTCCATTATATCACAAACTAGTTTGAATAATCATTTCTTTTTCTTTTAAATAAATCGCAATTAATTCATCTCGTTTCGCCAAATATGCTTGTCTAAAATCATACGGATGAACACGATTAGATAAGAAAACAAAGGCTTGTTGCAACTTAGGATCAATGCATAAAAAGGTTCCCGTATAGCCTGTATGGAATAAAAATCCATAACGTAAATCCCAACCTAATGAACGCCTTCCTTCTTTATTTGGTGTCTGGTCTTGGTAAAGCTGAGCAATCGTTTCTTTTTGCAAAAAGGTCCGCCCATCAGGTAAACGTCCTTCATTTAGATACATTTGGGTAAATTTTAATAAATCAGCTAAATTCGTGAATAATCCCGCATTACCCGCATGCTCGGCTAAGACTCGGGCTTTAGGATCATGAGTTTGCCCACACAAAGTATCTTCTGTTGATGCAATCGAATAGTGCGTATCAAGTGGCGGAAATTGGCTATTAAGCATTTCTAATGGTTCAAAAATCTCTTCTTTAAAAATAGTTGTGACTGGCTTTTGAAAGATTTCTTCAAGCATGAACCCTAACAAAATCGTCCCAGCATCAGTATATTTGACCACTTTTCCTAAGTTATCCCCTGCCTTTAATGTCAAATAAGCCTGCATTAACTCCTGTTGGTTGAGCTGATCACGATTCGGAATATAAGTCACAATATCAGCTGTATGGGTTAATAAATGTCGTAAAGTAATGCTTCCATCGCCAAAAGATGGCAGATACTGCTTCAAAGGTTGGTCAATCTCGATAACACCTTGTTCCATCAATTTTAAAATCATTGTTGTGGTACAAACAACCTTGGTCAAAGAGGCCACATCAAATAATGTCTCTTCCGTCATCACCCGTTTTTTGGGGATTACAGACGCATATCCAAAATGCTTGTGAATCACCTTTTCTTGGTCAATGATTGCGTAACACACCCCTGGAAAGACCTTTTCATTTAGATATTCTTGAATTTTTGCTTGTGTTTTTGGATAAAAACTATCTTGCATATTTCTCCTCTATCTCTTTTCATAAAAAAACGCCTGATTGGTTGGACGATGCATCCGGTAACCAATCAGACGTCTTTGTATTATGCAATTAACGTAAGAACCACCATTCCACACCGACTGGATCATACACCGTTAAAATCTTTTGTTTGCTATCAAGGTAATGTTTCATTTGGCTTTCTTGAACATGTTTTAATAATTGTTCAAACTGTTCATCTTGTAATTGGAATTTCAAGAAATCTAAGCCTAAAATTTGGTGGCTTGGGATTTTCACATTTTCGGTATCATGTTTGACAATTGAAATACCAAATTCGCCATCTGCTAAGGTTTGAAAAGCAATATTATTTTCATCAAACTCAAAGCCTAGTAAATCAGCTAAAAACTGG
>JAEWFE010000293.1 GCA_023389005.1 Bacillota bacterium | reverse complement strand
GACCACTTGCTAGACAGAGTTTAATTCCTTTTTCTTGCAAGCGAATTAAGGTTTCTAACATTTTTTCTGAAATTTTCTTTCTATTCATATCGATAAGCGTACCATCAATATCGAAAAAAATAATTTTTGTCTGAGTCATATACAACATCCTAACTTTGAAATTCATACACATCAAGTATAACATAACTAGCATATGAAAACAGTATCATTTTGCAAATTCAAAAAAGCCAGAAATGCATGCTACACTCCTGGCTTTGCTTTTCTATTTTTGTTGGATTACTAGCTTGCGGTCTTGGATATTATCTTCTAACATGCCTTTAAAAATGACCGCTGTTTGTTGATCTGCACGTTTCAATAATGATTTCACATCGCCTTTTTTCTGAACATCTTCCTTGGCTTTTGATATAGCATCTAATAAGCTTTGTTTTTGATTAGCCTTAAATAAAGCAAAGGATTGATCATAAAATTTGATTGATTTCTCATCGATATTGATGTTTTTAATTTTTGACTTTGGTATTGTCACGGTTACTTTATCATCGCTTACCTTGATTTTAACCTTTTTCATATCAATACCTGCTGTTAATTCTGCCCGATAAGTCATCGCAAACGAATCTTTATTGATAATCATAATCCCTTTTTTATCATCGTAATGCAATAAACCATTGTAAATCATCTTGGCAGATACTAGATCACTGGCATTTTCCAATTTATTTGAGATGAATTGATTGGTAATCACAGGTTTTCTAAAATGTTTAAACACCAGAAACCCTCCGAAAAGCACCATGATTAGAATGACCACGGTAATAAGTTTTTTCATACCAAATGCTGCTAATTTTTTCATAACATCCTCCAATTATCTAATATTGATAAATTCTGTCAATATTTCTCCCCTCGATTCGCGACTGATTGAATCTATCTTAAAAGACTGTGTAAATTTCGCGAATAAGCATTGAATAATCCTGGATATTGACATAAAAGAATATTATCGAAAAAATAGATAGATGTAAATAGGCTTTATCTTAATATTTATCATAAGTAAAGATGACATTAGACAGATGGTAAAAGTATCTGCTCAACCTCTGTAAAAATTCCTTCAGATTGGACAAGTTTCATCTTTACATCAACGTTTGTCATTTCAAAAAAATTCGAATCAATATTAAAACAACTATCAACCATATGATAAGAATCGGCAAGGCATAATACCACTTTTTCATTTGTTTAGTTGCTATCAAATCTTGAGCCTCGTTTTGCGCTTCCTGCCATACAGGTTTAGGAATACACTTGATAGTCAACACAATTAACATTGGTAAAATGACCAAATCATCCAAATACCCTAATACTGGGATAAAATCCGGAATCAAATCAATTGGTGATAAGTCATAAGCAATGGTTAAGAAAGCCAAGATTTTTGCTAAAATGGGCGTTTCACTAAACTTCATCACCAAATAAATCGCAGGAATATCTTGTTTTAGCTGTTTGGCTCGTTGCTTTAAATTCATCGCATACCTACTTCTTTGGACGAACCGGATGGCGAAGGATTGTTTTCAGCTTCTCGGATGCACATCTTCTCGGATCAGATAGGTAAATTTCATGATGATGCCGTTGCGAGCTAAAATCTTCTTCATAGCCAACTTCTGCGAGATAACTAGTCATTTTTTCCACCGTTTGAATTTCCGTATCATATGGACCGATATGCATCATTTGTACGACTTCTCCTTCATCAATCGTCATTAGTTTAGCCTGCGCTTTAGTCAATTTCTTTTTAGCGATGGCTTGGTTTTTGGCCCATTCAAAATCTTTTTCCGTGATAAAATCAGGCACACGAATCACCGACAACCATTGAAACAAATCTTTACGCATCCAATCGTAGCCGTCGATTCCAAGTTGCCACCAAAATCCCTCAAGCGGTGGTACAACATATTCAAAAAAGCCAGGAATCTGATAATTTGTTTTGTAACTCATTTTTAGCGTATAACTCAAGGTATATAATTTCTGTACCGCCTTTTGATAAGCACCATTTTCTTCATTTGGATTGCCTTGCCCAGATATGCCAATAAAGTTCATTTTAGGTATGGTTACTATCTCGGGGGTTTTTTTAGGTTGATAAAGTGATTTAAATTCCTTTTTATAATCAAATACCATTTTTTGTTACCTCTTTTCTTGTTTTGAAATTTGTGAACCAATGACCGTGCCTATAAACTGACCAAAGCCTGCACCAATTCCAATCCATTACCAATCGATAACAATACTAATAATCATCCCTACAAAAAAGCCAATTAATATGTCTTCTATCAGATAACTCGTTTGTACTTTTGTTGGATTAGCTTTCATATATTGGATACCATCGATAACTGAGATTGCTAAAAATACGAAACCAGCAATGATTTTTGTCAATTGCATCACCCTACTATTGAACGAAAATTAATAAACTGTTCATAACTTTTCTCAGGATCTTGCCACCAATAGCTGTATTTTGGCAAACGATGCCGCTGAAATTGTAGCCATAATTTGGAAATATCATTTACTGAAATCAAAACACCTTGGTCTATCTCTAATTCAAGTACGATATTATCTAATTTTTTAGAATAATTTATCGCATTTTCCTGAATCTCAATCACTAACTTACCAGTAAAAAAGTATGGATAATCTAAATTTTTATATTGCCATGGAATCGGAATACGAAAATTGATTCTCTTTGATAAATCGTAGGCTTGTTTTTCGGGCATAGGATTAACTGAATGAATGGTTGGGTATTGACCACTTCTTGTATAGACGGTCATCGTGTGAATCGAAAATTTCTTATTCTCTATTTTATATTCACACCAAAACCCCCGGTAATTGGCGGTCCCCCACATCGTCAAATCTAATCCAAATTCTTTTGTAGGTGAAAAATCTAAATCGCTGCTTAATGCTAAAATATTACAGGATTTGCCATTAAAAATAATTGTATCTTGTATCTGTTTGGTCATACATTTCACCACCTACGTTAATGCAAAATAGATGGACAAATCTTCAATAGAAACAAACTTTTTCCAAGCAATCATAAAGCCATAATAATCGGAATTTCGATTATACATTTCTGTACGCCAATATTCGTAAAAAGGTAAGTGATGTTTAGAATTAGTAATTTCACCACCATCAAAATTAGTAACTATGCCTGTTGCTCCAAAAGTAAGTCCACCTTTTTCCCATTGCCAACCTTTACTGAATTCATCACTTAGCACATCAACCTCATTCCAAGTTGTTAAATCAATATTAGATAAGAGTTTGAGTGTCTTGATTTTATCTGGCGTTACACCAATTGGCTGCATTTTAAGTACACAATCGACTGAATACTCGTCATCAACAAAACTGTATTGGATAATTTTCATCGGTATTGGTTGCTGATTTAGCTCAATCCAAAAATAGCCCATCGGTGTTTCTAACATATGATAAATGCCTTCTTTAAAGTTAGGATCTACTGTTGAAAAATCTAATACTTTTTTATCCATTAACGTTAGCACTCGTTCAATCGCGCGGTCTTCATTAAATGTTGAATATAATTTCGCAACGGTTTTTAATTTTGTAAGTGGAAAGTTTAGGTGTAGCGTTTCAGGATAACTCTCATAAATATTGATGATTTGCGCTTCTTTTAGCACATTTTCTTTTCCAACTGGCACCATCACCCAATCGTCTTCAGTCATCGAGCGGTCAGGGCAAGCATAAGTATATAATTTACCATACTCGTCAAAAGCAACTTCAGCTAAACGTAATTTACCGGACTGTTGAAACGGCACCACTTTATTTGATGGCAATAGGGGATCACACTTTGGTAAAACCCAGTAACTAATCTGATCAGCAGTAAACCATTGATGATATTCCGTAATTTGTGAACCATCAGCTAAATCCTCATCCACCAAGTAATACCGACTATCTCGAATCAGCAAACTGCAATCTTTCCAATAAAAATCATAGTCAATATTTTGCGTATAATGAAAACTTAGATTACCTGCAAAACTCAAAATAATTTTACAGCCCCAGACACCATCAAATGTAACCAGTAATTTATTTTCTCGAAGCACTATTATTTCAATATAAGCATCATGTAGGTGACGTGAAATAGTCAAAAAGTTTTTGCATTCTTGTTCATTTGAGATATGTCGATAATTTGTCTGCTTTAATTTACTATCCAAATCCACACATTTTTGAACAAGCGAATGCGGCACGCGATTATCTCTAAAATTTTTCAGTATCTCAGGCGAAATCAATGGTTGAATGCCGCCTTCCCCTCTTTCATTTACTTGCCAATCACTTTGATCTGCATCTAAAAACAATAGCATCGGTTCATAAGATTTATTATTAGGTAAAAATTCATGTTGTAGGATTAATTTTGTTTTCGTTTTGTCCAGTATGAGGTAAGCATAATCATACCAAACATCATTGGCTAGTTGATGTTGTTTCGTACAAATACAGCCAAAAACCATTGAATAATAAAAACCTCCATCTAGACATCGCACAATAGCCTGCACCTGGTTCACCTCAAATCTTTTTTCTTTATATTATAGCAAAATTTATCTTAAAAAGGCAGACAAGTTACCTTTTTAAGACTAGCTTTTCGAGAAAATCAATGCTAGAATAATTAGACACTACTTAGTGAAGGGAGTTTTCAATATGGCAAATACGAAATTTTATGCTGTTAAAGAAGGTCGTACAACTGGAATATTTTTAACATGGGAAGAGTGTCATAAACAAGTAAATGGTCATCCTGGTGCATTATACAAGAGTTTTCCGACAAAAGAAGAAGCTCTAGCCTATTTAAACAATCAGGAGATACAATCCCCTACATCTAGTGAATCAGCGACTAATTTAGCAACCCCCTATGCTTTTGTTGATGGTTCGTATAATATTACCACTAAAGATTACGGATATGGTGGTTTTTTACAAATAGATGAAGAAACGAGAATCACCCTACAAGGAAAAGGGAATGATACTGAAAAAGCGAGCATGCGTAATGTGGCCGGTGAAATTGATGGGGCGATGGCTGCAGTAAAAGCCGCACTTGACCACGATTTATCGCAAATCACTATTCTTTACGATTATCAAGGCATCGAAAGCTGGGCAACTGGTGATTGGCAAGCCAAAAATATTTTTACTCAGCAATATCGTGATACCATGCAGACCTTAATGAGACATATTCAAATCCGTTTCGTAAAAGTCAAAGGCCACAGTGGGATTCCAGGGAATGAGTTGGCCGATCAGTTAGCCAAAGAAGCCGTTGGAATCAAGTAAACTGCATGAAAAAGCTGCGAGTCCGAAACTAGATTCGCAGCTTTTTTGCTTTATTCCGTAATGATTTTACTTTCGAAGACGGGTGAATTAGTAATTGTATCATGTACAGGACATGTAGCTTCAACAAATTCGATAAAGTCTTTAATTTCTTGCTCCGTATTATCTGCTTTTACATGGAAAGTAACAGATATTTTTGAAAACCCTTTTTTCGCATTAGGATTGATATAGCGGAAACCATCTGGATCAAGTTCACCTTCCAAGTTTACCTTGAATGATTTCAAATTGATTTTCTTCACTCTAGCATAGGACTGCGCCACAATAACTAGACAAGCACCTAGTGAATTTAATAATGCTTCTACAGGATTCATGCCAGTATTCGTACCACCTAGATTTTTCGGTTCATCTAAAGTAAATTCGAATTCTCGAGATTTACAATTCACCTTCAATCCACCTAATGCTGTTGTTTCTGCCGTAAATACTTCAATTGCCATCAAAATCTCCTCCTCATTGATTCGGCTTCAAATCATTGTAAGTGGAGCAACAACAAAACTTGCAGCGCTTACATTACTAGTGTAACAGTTTTTATATAAACATGTTCAATTGTGAGCAAAATCTTACGCATGTTTTACTAAGCTCTCATACAAAGTTAGATTCAAATAGTTCTTTTGTCAACTTATCAGAATCATTGGCAAGGTTTTATTTAAATATGTTATCAAACTTTTATTTTGTTACACTTTCATTTATGATTGAAAATGGATTATGACTGCCCGCTATCTTCCGCGATAAAAGGACAAACTAAATATAAGAGGATTGTAATTTTATTTAAAGAAAGAGCCGCTACCTGTTGAAGATAGTGACTCAATTCTCATACTGTAATTTTAACTCAAACCACTCTTCAGATACTTGAACAAAGCCTAATTTAGTAAACATCCGCTGACTTTGGTGATTAAACGAATAGATTTGCGCTTTGCCTTTTGGTAACTTTTTCGCTATTGCTTTTTGAATCAGGGCCTTGACACAATTTTGACCGATATGGAGATTTTGAAAAGGTTTGGCGATAACAATGGCTATTTCTCCGTCTGAAAGTAACGTACAATCACCTACTAACTGCTCTTTATATTGAATATAATAGCAATCTCCATGGGTAGATAAATATTGATACATCCTCTTTAGACGCGGCAAATCATAAACAAAATCGATATTATCTACCTGTTTACATAGTTCTAAATCTTGATACCATTCAAGCGCTACTTTTTCATTGGGATAATATGGGACAAGCGTAATATCTTCATTAATCTGATGCATTGAATGACCTCCACTTTACTCATTAAAACTATTTGCATTAGTAAAATTCATTATAGTACCTCCAAGTAAGCTTGAACTTTTTTAGTAACTCTAAACAATTTAGCATAATATAATAATTTAGAGTAATCTATTTTTCCCATCTCAATATATGCTCTAAATGACGGGCCAACAATTTGTGTATCAATACTATATATACCACGCAAACTTTCTGTTAAAGCACGTTCCACAT
>JAEWFE010000263.1 GCA_023389005.1 Bacillota bacterium | reverse complement strand
CCAGCTAGTTTATTTAAGAAAGCTTCTTGTTTTTGTGCAGCATCTGAAAACATTTATTTTCCTCCTTTTTCGGCTTTATGACGTTTGAACCATTCTCTAAAGCCGTCTTTTGCTTTTGGTGGACGAGGTAAATCACGATAATCAGTCCAGTTCTTAGCAATTGCAGGAGCTTTGGTTAAGTAGCCACCGTGATTATATAGATTTTCAACAGCTGGTTCTTTTTGTGTGGCCATCATTGCTGAGCCGGCATGGTCGACTTTTTCAACAAATTTGAAGACTGGCGCTGAACCAGTAACAGTAGCCGCCATCTTCATACCGAATTGTTCCATCTTACTTGTGCGTTTCAATTCATCAGCCATAACGGTGCGATGCGCAATGAGTAAGTTGTGTAAAGGAATTTTGACTGGGCAAGTTTCCGTACATGCACCACATAAACTTGAAGCATAAGGTAAATCACCAAATTCTTCATAACCACCTAAAATTGGTGAAAGGACCGCACCCATTGGACCAGGATAAATTGAACCATAGCCATGACCGCCAATATGACGATAAACTGGACATACATTTAGACAAGCACCGCAACGAATACATTGTAGCATCTCTTGGAATTGTGTACCTAAGGCATTGGAGCGGTTATCATCGACAATAATCACGTAGAAATCTTCAGGTCCATCTGATTCTTCATCGACTTTTTTACCAGCAAATGTGACGTAACTCGTTAATTTTTGACCCACGGCACTACGACAAAGTAAGCTATCTAATACTTCAGCTTCCTTCATACTTGGTACGATTCTTTCCATCCCCATCAATACGATTTGGGTTTTAGGAATTGCAATCACTAAGTCGGCATTTCCTTCATTGGTTACTAAGTTAATCATTCCATTATTGGCAATGGCAAAGTTACAACCAGTAATGCCAATATCAGCGGATAAGAAGTGTTCACGTAACACTTTACGCGCAAATTTCGCCATTTCTTCAGGTTCGCTGCTACCTTCATAGCCTAGGTTTTCAAAGATTTTTTGAATTTGATAGCGGTCTTTGTGGATGTTAGGGAAGACGATGTGTGAAGGTTCGTCCCAATTATCCATTTGTAAAATAAATTCCGCTAAGTCAGATTCGATGACTTCTAGCCCCATTTCGACAAACATTGGATCGAGCCCGACTTCGGTTGTGACCATTGATTTGGATTTGACGATTTTTTTAGCATTTTTAGCAAGGGTAATTTCTTTCACATATTCTCTTGCTTCTTCTTCGGTTTGAGCAAATAACACATGTCCACCTTGTTTTTGGACATTTTCCGCAAACATTTCAAGGTAATCTGGTAAATGGTTTAAGGTATGTTGACGAATTTCTTGACCTAATTTGCGCCATTCTTCCCAGTCACCCATATCTGTACGAGAAGCTTCACGTTTAATCCATTGACTATCTTGTGCTTTTTTTAGTGCTGCTTGCATTTGTGTATCATTTAAACTTTTTTCACAACGTTCTTCAAAAGTTAACGTACTTGTTTTTAATCCCATATTTTCACCACCAAACTTGCTTAGACTCTTGCTAATTGAGGAACGCGACTTTCATCGACATCATGATTTAAGACCTCAGCAATGTGCATAATTTTAATTTTTTTACCTTCGCGATTAAATTTACCGCCGATATTCATCAAACAAGCCATATCCGCACTGATTAAGACTTCCGCACCAGTTGAAATGACATCGTTCATCTTTTCAGTCACCATGGCATTTGAAATCAATGGTTCTTTAACAGAGAAAGTACCTCCGAAACCACAACAGTTTTCGATATGTGGTAATTCAACATATTCTAGCCCTTTGACATATTTCATCATGATAAAAGGAGTTTGTTTTTCTTTTAAAATGCGTGACATATGGCAAGAACGATGGTAGGTTGCCCGTGCATTTAAAGTCGCACCTACATCGGTTAGACCTAATTCATAATGTAAGAATTGGGTGAATTCAAAGGTACGTTTGCTCAAATCCTCAGCTAATGCCCGATATTGAGGGTCATCTTTGAATAATTCTGCATATTCTTTAAAAGTCGCTGTACAACTACCAGCTGCCCCCACGATATATTCCGCATCTTTAAAGGCTTCGATTTGATTGATTAAAACTTTGCGAGAGTCTTTGCGGTATCCACTATTTAAAGTTGGTTGTCCGCAGCAGACTTGACTTTCAGGGAGTAATACTTCTACTCCGAAACGTTCTAAAACTTCCGTCATTGCGATTGGGACGTTTGGAAATAGCGCGTCCACAACACAACTTGTAAATAAACTTGCTTTCATGTTTCACACTCTTTTCAAAATAGAATCATTCTAATAATAACAATAATTACATATCCATTTTACGCCTGTTTTTAGAATTATTCAAAAGCAAATCATAAAATTTACCATAGAAAAATGCTATGAAAAGTTCAATAACAATTCTAAGGATAAATATAAGTAATTTTAATGACTTTAAAGCATAGAAAATATCGTCAATAAGAAAGGGAAAGCGGTTTTCATTAATTTTCTATAAATTAATTTAAGTTTCTTTTATATTGAGTAGATTTATTTGGCAGAAAACTTGCTAAATCATTATAATAAAGAGAAAAATAAAACAAGGGATTGGTATATATGAAAAAACTATTCGCACTGTTCTTTTTAGGTGTATTTTCATTTTTAGCTGGATTTCTTTTGATTAACTGGATTGCATACCCAGTCTTAAATAGCTATCCGCATTTATCCTCAGCAATGGCACGTTTTGCGTATACAAAGGAATTTTTAATTGGTTTTGTGACGTTGAGTATGTGGCTATTTTTTGTACAGATGATTTTTCAGAGATTTACGGTTATTTATACGTATCTTTTCTATAGTGTGTACTTATTTTTATTGTTTATCGTCTTGTTTGCTAAAGCGCGCAATTATCACTCTTACAGTTTTGAGTTATTTGATTTTGTCGTGCGTAATAAACGAGTCTTATTAGAGGCAGCCTTAAATGTGATTTATTTTATTCCGCTTGGGATTTTATTTAGTTTCAAATCTCGTTTTTGGGAATTTTGTCTCATTAGTATCCTTTTTATCTGTGGCGTCGAAACGATTCAATATGTTTTTTATGTAGGGACTTTTGCTGTGAGTGATATTATGTTAAACTTGATTGGTTGCTTGATCGGGCGCTTGTTACAAAGATTCTTTCCGTTGTTATGGCGCGATACAGCGAAAACATTAGAGCGAATCTAGTTTCACCATTTCAAGCAAAATTTATATAGAAAATGTGAGCGGAAATGAAAAAAGAAGTCAGTTTTATTGCCGTATTATTAGGGGCCTTTTTTACAAGCTTTGGGATGAGTTTTATTTGGCCTTTAACCAGCGTTTATTTGCATGATAATTTGCATATTTCCTTAACTTTGGTAGGGTTAGTCTTATTTTTCAATTCACTAGCTAGTGTGATTGGAAATGTCGTTGGTGGACTTGGATTTGATCGCCGGAATCCTTATTATTTGATGTTGGCTGGTGGCGTAGTGATGACAGTCACGCTAATTGTATTAACCTTGTTTCATCAAGCCGTTCCTTTTGCCATCTGTTTATTTTTCTTAGGATTGGCAGCTGGTTGGAATGGAACTTTGGTAAGTGCATTAGGCGCAACCTTGAAACGTTTTGATGGCCGCTATGTTTTTAATATGATTTATTTTGTCCAAAACTTTGGCATTGTCATTGGTTCATCTGTTGTTGGTTTTTTATATGATTGGGATTTACACTTACCATTTTTCGTTTCGACATTGATTAGTCTAGGCTTTTTAGCAGTTGTTTTGATTGGCTATCATCCATTGCGTAATCGTAAAAGAGCGACAAATGAGCGTAAAACGGACAAGGCGAAGATAAAATTACCAAAGATGAATCAATATTTGATGATTACCTTACTGTCCATGCTTTTGATTACTTGGACTATGTATCAACAATGGGGAAGTAATGTTTCTGTATATATGACCAGTCTAGGGATTCCTTTTCGGTACTATAGTGTCTTATGGACGGTCAATGCCGGATTAATTTTATTGATTCAATTTTTCATTGTACGTTATGGGCAATATATTAAAAATCATTTTATGCCAATTTATATCGGCATTTTGATGTTTGCTTTCTCTTTTGTGGTGTTAAGTGTTGCGAAACAATATTATTTATTCGTTACGGCGATGGTTTTACTAACAGTTGGAGAAGCCTTGGCCTTTCCACAAGTACCAGTGATTGTCAACCGCATCACACCAGAGGGCGTAAAGGGGAAGTATTTAGGCCTCGTGAATTCTTTTGGTAGTGCGGGACGGGCTATTTCGCCTTTATTTGGTGGTTTAATGATTGAAACCTTTAGCTACCGAACTTTATTTATTGTAGCGGTGTTTTTCAACTTAGCGATTTTACTAGTTGTTTGGCTTGCTAGACAAAAGACGCAAGAGGGACTTTATTATTATTAAAAGATGCGTTGAAAGTCATCCAAGAAAATATCTGAAAATTTCCGTGTAAGTTCTTGACTTTTTTGGAGATATCACGTATTGTAAAAGCTGATATAGAAAAAGTCAGCGAAAGAAAAGAGTAAATATCATGTTCGACTTTCAAGAGAGAGCTACCCTAGGCTGAAAGTAGCTTAAGCAAGTGATATTGAAGAA
>JAEWFE010000337.1 GCA_023389005.1 Bacillota bacterium | reverse complement strand
GTTGTCAGCAAGTTTTACTGGAACAATTTGTGATTGAGACATGGAAAAACCTCCTTTAATTTTGATAGCTTTATACTACCTAAAATCAAAGGAGGGCGAAATACCGCTAAGCTATCCTACGCTTACTTTCAGTAAGTTTTACTGGAACTATTTGTGATTGAGACATGGAAAAACCTCCTTCAAATTTTGATAGCTTTATACTACCTAAATTTAAATGAGGGGGACAGACCGCTATATTATCCAACGCTTACATTTCAATGTTTTTTATCGTTGAAATAGCGTAGTCTTTTCAGCGGTAAAAAATATTCCCCCCTAATGAATAACCTTAAAGGGTTCATTAAGGGGAGTTTTGTTTTCATATGGTTATCACACTGTGGTTTTAACAATTGAAAACAACAGTATAAAAGCAATTAAAAAAGAATAAAACTTATTCCCACTCGATATGTCCATTGACATCCTTTTGTGTAAATAGTATAAAATCAATATTTTTGTTATCAGGTCTAGCCTTATTATCCGGTTTATTTCTGTTTATCCGATTTTTTGCAAGCACATATAGATAAAATAATTACATCTTATCTTGAGCTACAAACAATAAGTAAGAGTAAAGCAAATTAAATATCGGTTGATCCACTTTATAAAATTCCTCATTAACAATACGGGTCAATCCATGAGTTGAATAGTTATATTTATCTACAAAGTCCCCCGTTATTAAACTCTGCTTATTTGTATCATATATGCTAGTTACCGCTCTCTTATCTCTATCATCCGTTACTTTAGAAAACAAATTATTCTTAATGCTATCTTCAGAGAATATATTTTTAAAATTTTCTTTCAAATATTCACTCTTGTTTTCTTTAAGTAAATCCAAAATTTCACAACAGATTACTTCTAACAATGTTCTTACAGATGCTACTCTCAACAGTTTACAGCTATCGTTATCATAAACATTATTAAATTCATTTATAAAATTTACTAAGTCATTATCCAATACAGCAGTTTTATTTAACGAAATAAAGGAATGTATAAATCCTGTTTTATTAGTCTTTATATCAACTGTTTTTTTAACACAAGGAATTGTTTGATTAAAATCAAATTCTTTACCCGATATTTTATCAATAAATTTAATTTTAAAGACAATATCTGATGGACTCATTACAATAAGTTTCTCATTTTTTGAATCAAAAGAAATATTCTTTGCTGGCTGAATATCTATATGTTGTGGTTTTATTTTTTGAGTTCCTTTACAATCTGTACCTTCTAAAATCTCGTCTAATTTATACTCCTTGGCAATCTCTAATTCACTTAATAGAAAATGCATTTTTGCATCTGGGTAATCTATAACACTTATATTCGTTACATCCCCGTTATTATGCACAATTTTCCAGTTACCAAGTTTCGTTGAATCAAATGTTTCTTCAAGTTTATCTTGATAATATATTTTTTCAATATTAGAATCATCAATTCCATTATCTTTTAATGAGTCATCTTTAATCATTTTAAATTTTCTATTCTTAGGTTTCTGCTGTTTTTCCAAGTCTTCAATCTCTTTTATCTTAATTTGAGAAGAAGAAGATATAAAATTTAGCAACTCTTGTAATAAAAGTTGATTTTTAGATTCTATTAACATAGTTCTGTCTGAATTAAAATCTAAAATACCTTTTTTCATTAAGAAAATATTAATAATGCCAACTTGTTGTCGTATTACTTTTTTTGAGCTACTAGATGCATTGATTTCAACATCATATAAGTCATTACTAAAATATACATTATTAAAATAGACTAAGGGTGTAATTTTTTTCAATTTTTGATCTTTATAATAATCAGAAACTTTCTTTAATTCGCCACTATTAAATTTAAAATAATCTATCTCAAATTTCATTTCAAAATAATTATTAGCTAATAAATGATTATATTTCTCATCAATATCAATATCATACCATAAATCATTTATACAAATTCTATAATAAAACGTGTCATTTACTCTGTGTGTTTTGCTTTCAAAACATGCTTTTGCAATGATTTTATCCTTAACTAGTGAGTTGCTAATATCTGGTTGTATTTCTTCTGCGTTTTTATATAATTTATTAATTTTGATTTTAAAGTTTTTATCAATTATAGAATTTTGTAATTTCAAAAAATCTGATGAATTATTTAATATTTTTCTAAAAAGTTCTATAGTTTCTGAATTTAAATTTTCTATAGTTACTTTTGTACCATGTTTTTTTAAATCAATACTTGGACTTTTAGCAATATCAACATTAGAATCATGAATATCTTTTAAACACTCAATTTCATTCATGTCTATAGAAAAATTATAATCATATTTCTGTTTTGAAGTTTGTACGGTAATCTTACTTCCAAATTTAAAGACAGAAAAAAATCCTAGTCCCTTTTCACCTGAAATTATTCTACCATTTTTAACTACCCCGTATTCTTTATTACTATGACTAACAATAAGCAATGCATGAATATCATCTAAATCCATTCCTTCTCCATCATCGATAATTTCAAGCATATTATCGTAGACATTAATTTCCACATTGCTAGCCATTGCTTCATATGAATTTTTTATCAATTCAACTATTGCATAGGTCGTACTCGGAATCTTTTCTGAAATTTCCTTAATTATTTTTCCAGATACTGATAATCTCATTATTACCTCCTACTTTGTGAATATTAAAATTGTTTCTTTGGATATAGATTTTACGATTTTTTTATTTTTTGCCGGAGAAAGTGTAAGTGGTGTTTTTTTATATAATATATTTCTATTAAATTTAGAAACCATTTGTAATCCCAATTTATCCGCTATTTCTATCGTTATACTATCTAACGGTTGCATAATTGTATCTACACTTCGATTCCCTACTGTCATTATTAAATATCCATCTTTTGATAAGCAACTTTCCATGGATTTCAATGCAATATAATAATCTTCAAAAAAATTAATTACTTTACCCCTCTTATCTACAGATATTTCATTTAAATATTCATTAAGTAATTGTATGTCCTTTGTATTACAAGCTTCCCTTTTTTCTCCACCAATGCTAATTTTATCTATTGCAGAATATGTTTCTAAAACAGATGGTTCACACGACAAATCTTTATTATCAATCCATTTCAGTGATAAAATTGAGGCTTGACCATATGTGACCGTTGTAAAATTATCACCATATGGAGGAGATGTGCAGATGATTTTAAACTTCTCATTTAGCTTATGTTGCATAACTTCACAGCAATCACCATAAATAATTTTCACTCTGTTTTTTTCTTCATAATTTAATAAACTAGCATTCCCTTTAACTTTACCAATAAAAAATCCAATACAATCATCCTGTATATGATTTATTTTTTCTTCAGGTAAAATATGCAATTTAAAAGTACTTGTTCTATCATTACTAAACTTAAATATTGTTTCCGATAAACAAATCCAAAAAAACTTTCTAATACTTACATCTTCCTCAGCAATGATACATTGTCTAATTTTACTCAATGACTGAATTATGTCTTTTCTAAACCACTTTTCTATGTTATAAAAGTAATGCTCTTTAAAATTTTGCTCTTGATTTAAATTATTTTCTATTTTAGCAATTGCAGATAGCATCTTCTCACGATAATATACATTCGTTTTTACATACGATAATAAGGTTGCATAAGGATTGATATCTATGCCTGTTGAATCAATCCCTAAATCTTGTGCAATTACTAAAGTGGTTCCTGAACCACAAAATGGGTCTAATAATTTAATATTATTATCTTTAATTTGTTTTACAATTATATTCAATAACTCATATTGCATATCCGGAACCATTGTAGCAGGATACTTTCCTATATTATGTATCCCTGTCTTAATTTTCCCTTTAAAATCCCAATATCCCTCTGGGTATTTATTTAATTCTCCAATAATATCTTTCATAAAAAACTCCTACTTCCATCTACAATCATCGATATTATAGTTGCAGGCATACCTATTCTACTACTATAGTAAACATTGCTCTTTCAAAACCTAAGTCTAATCCTCCAGCCCCCGAACACAAGCTAACTAAATTCATCTTATATTTTCTCCAAACAATCATTAACACATTCTACAATCTCTGAAATATCACATTCCAATACATTGCATATTCTTAGCAAAACATCTGTAGTAACATTTTCACCATTTTTTATTTTATAAAATGTACTTTTACTCACCTTTGCTTTATCCATAAGCTCAGTATTTTTTCATTTCTATATCTATCAATTTTTTAAATAATTTTTTATAGCTTAGTTTTGACATGATTATTCTCCAGTCTTATCCATCCTAATATCATATTTTTTATTATAACATAAAAATATAACTTTTTATAGTATTTTATTCCTTTTTATCGAACAAACAGTAATACGGGAGTCGGGAGTTTTGGCCGAGTTTATCCGGGAGTTTGACAGAGTTTGACACTTGTGAGCTCTAAAATAGTCCCTCCCGAGTTTATCACTTAATATTTCGCAAATCCGGTTCTATTACTTGATAGAACTGGATTTTTTTTACTTTTTTTCAAATAACTATTGTTGTATATGGTTGTGTATGATATAATAAACCCATGGCTTACATTAAAACAACTACAAATAAAGAAGGACGAACACACGTCTATCTTGTCGAAGGTTACCGAAAAGACGGTAAAGTTAAACAAAGAATTATTCATAAATACGGTTTACTTGATGAATTGGAAGCTGTAGAACCTGGAATCTTAGAACGTTTGAAAAAAGAGGCTAAAGCAGGACTTTTAAATTCTAACCAAACAATTCAAGTGACATATGACTTACTTGAACCGATGAATGAACCAGATAAATCATACGGCTGGATGGTTTTGGACAATCTATTCGAGGAATTGAAACTTCATGATTTCATGAAAAAAGTAAAAACAAAATCAAATTATGACTTATCAACCGCACTGAAATTACTAGTATTTCAACGAATCTTAAACCCTAACAGTAAATTGGCTACTGTGGCATCACAAGCAGATTTATTTGGTGATTGGGATATCAACTTGAATGCAATTTACCGGTATCTTGATAAACTGGATGAAATCAAAAATGATATTCAACTTCATCTCCATCAAGAGATAAGCCGATTGACCAATAGAGAAAGTCGCCTTGTTTTTTATGATGTGACGAATTATTATTTTGAGACAGACATCCCTGATGAAGAAGAAATCTCTGAAGATGGTGAAGTCATTCGTGTTGGACTCCGTAGACGAGGTCCAAGCAAGGAACACCGTCCTAAACCGATTGTTCAACTTGGCCTTTTTATGGATACAAATGGAATTCCTATTAGCTACAAGCTGTTTCGCGGGAATCAAACAGACCCTGTTACTTATCTTCCAGCAGTTGAAGAGGTAAAAAAACAATTTGGAATTGAACGAATCATCGTTGTAGCAGATAAGGCAATGAATAGCCAAACCAACGTATCAGCAATGTTTGAACAAGGAGATGGTTGGCTCTTCTCTCAAAAACATCGTGGGAAAAGAGGGGCTCCCAAAGATATTCAAGAACAAATCTTAAATCCAGAAGATTGGCATTTCAACCAAACGGAAACTTTTGCGAAAAAATCTTATATTCGCAGTCGAAAGCTAGGTACGAAAAAAAATGCGCCAGTTGTAGAAGAAAAAGTGGTAATCACTTGGAGTAAGAAATATGCCGATCGTGAACGCATTCGTAGAGAAGGTGCCCTTGAATACGCTAGTAAATTAACCAACGCAGAACTATTTCGTCAAACGAGTAAGAAAGGTGGTAAGAAATATCTCGATTTATCGTATTTAGACAAGGAGACCGGCGAACTGAAGCCCTTCTCTCCAATAATCAAAATAGACAAAGATCAGGTAGCATTCGACGCACAGTTTGACGGAATTAATGTTCTTGTCACTAGTGAGATTAATATGTCTGATGAGGCTATTCTTGATTCTTATAAGCAACTAAGTAAGATTGAGGATTGTTTTAGAGTAACTAAAACAGAGATAGAAAGCCGTCCAGTTTACGTATGGACAGAAAAACATATCCGAGCTCATTTTTTAACCTGCTTTATCGCGCTTATCCTCATTCGACTGCTTCAGTACAAAACAAACTGGGTTATGAGTCCAGCAAGAATGATAAATGCCTTGAATAGCGCTAAAGCAACACACTTACAGGATGATTATTACAGACTTCAAGAAAATTCAGATATGAAAGAACTTAACAAACTTCTCGGGCATGACTGGCAAAGAGGAATCGTGAAATTTGAAGAACTTAAAAACTACGCTAAAAATTCATATACAACACTAAAATAATTGAAAAGGATAGCCAAAACCCTTGAGCGTCAAAGGTTTAGCTATCCTTTTGTTTTTTACAAGTGATAAATGCGGGAAAATAGTCCCTAAACGTTGATATATCAGGCAAAAACCTGTCAAATTCTATCTTTATTTTTGTTGTATGTGTAGTATGTTATTTCCTTTTATGGTAAAATAGCCTAGAAGGTGATTTTTTGAAACTATATTATGATAAACGGCTAAAAGATCCTACATACTACGTCCAACAAGGGATACGTAATGGAAATAAAACCACCACTAAAAACGTGAAGAAAATCGGGAAACATTCAGAGCTTTTAAAAATTACGGATAACCCTTTAGAATATGCAAAAGAAGAAATTAAAAAGATGAATGAAGCCTATGGGAAAGGGACACTTTCGCTTAATTATTCTGTTAATTTCAACGAAAAAGTAACAGATACTGAGAATACAATCTCGGCCTCTACCTATCAAAATATAGGCTATTTCTACTTGAAGAAGATATACAATCAACTTGCTTTACCGCAATTTTTCAACGATGTAGCCAAAAACAAAAAAATTACATTTGACTGTAATGCCATCAATGAGTTTTTAACTTATTCTAGAATTCTTAGTCCTCAATCTAAAGCAGGTACTTTTGATAAATTAGAAACTTATTACAAACCGGCTGATTTTTCTTTACACCATATTTTTCGTTTTATGGATATCCTTGCGGAAAATTATGATAACTATATTGAACATCTTTATCATAAAAGTAACCATGTCGTACCTCGAAACTCGAAAATTATGTATTATGATTGTTCCAATTACTATTTCGAGATTAATCAAGCAGATGATGTTTATACCGACGAGGTAACCGGCGAAACGATTTATGGCTTGCGCCAATTTGGCTTTTCTAAGCAACATCAACCTCGTCCATTAGTTTCTATGGGATTAATCATGGATAGTAATGGCATTCCTGTTACGATGTGTATCTATCCAGGAAATGCCAATGAGCAAACAACAGCTATCCCTATGGAAAAGCAGCTACAAAAAATTATTAATCATGATCAATTTATCTACTGTGCAGATGCAGGACTAGCCTCCTACCACATCAGACAATTTAACTCTATGGGTGGGAAACGGTTCATCGTTAGACAGTCTATCAAAAAGCTTTCAGCTGCGTTACAAGACGCTGTTTTCAATGATTTTGACTATCGATTAACGTCTAATAATCAATCGGTATCCATTGAACAGATGAAAACTTTTAACAAGAATGATGCACAGAATCAAAGTTTGTATAATGACTATGCTTATAAAGTCGTTCCAGCCAATCAACTAATGGATTTAGGCCTGTATGAAGAATATTTTGATGCCTCTGGACGTAAACGAACCCGCAAAGTCAAAGGAACACTCAAACAAAACTTGATTATCACCTTTTCAAGAAAAATGATGGAGTATCAACGAGAAATACGCAGACGTCAAATTGAACGTGCGGAAAAAATCATTGCGACTAAAGATCCTGAGAAAATAAAAAAAGGACCTAATGATGTGCGTAGATTTATCAAAAGCAAGAATAACGAAAAAATCAGTTACGAACTTGATAAAGAACGCATTGCAGAAGAAGAAAAATACGATGGTTTTTATGCGATAGCCACAAATGTCGAAGGCGAAGCGGCTGAAATTATTAAAGTGGTCCGCGACCGTTATAAAATTGAAGAATGTTTCAAAGTGATGAAAACAAACTTTGAAGCAAGACCAATCTATCATCGAAAAGACAACAGAATAACCGCACACTTTTTATTATGTTATACAGCATTGCTTGTTTATCGCTTAATGGAAAATAAGTTAAATAACGAAGCCACACACGTGAGTCCAAAAAATTTAATTGAGACACTAAAGAACATGAATATCGCGAATGTTGGCGATTTATATTACACCGCGTTGTACAGTGGTAGTCTCACTTTACAGGCATTAGAATCTGTCTTTCAACTGAATATTGACAGGAAAAATTATAAACCAAATGACATAAATAAAATTTTGAAAGAATTATGAGAATTTCTTCCACATACAACACTTTTTGAAATGACAAAAACGACTAGACTCCTTGGTTATCAAGGGGTATAGCCGTTTTTTGTTCTACAACTGTCAAACTTGAGATTATACGATACCATTACAATCAAAAATATACAAGGAAATAATATGTCTATATGTTGCAATTATTTTTAAATGTTTATTGATTGAGTATACAAATTCTTAGAGTATATGCTATAATACCCATGCAGTAAAAAAACATAAATATAATATCTAACATCAGCAAACAACTATCACTATCCATTTTAAATATTGACCTTTATTCTATTTTTAGTCCGATTAATAGATAACGTAATTTTAATAGTTACTGCTATGTTTGTTTATTATGAAGCGAGGAATTAGCCCATGAGCGAGGCAGCGGAAAAAGTTATTATTAACTCAAAAAATCTAAGAGTAAAAGTCTTTAGTAATAAAAGTATTTCCATGTTAGAAAAAGAAATCAACGACTGGCTTTCAAGAAGAGAAGTCATGGTTTATGAGGTGCGATTTATCTCTGAAACCTATGTCTTAATACTTTTTTCTGGAGAAGATTATTCACATCAATATCCATCTTACTAAAGTACGCCAAAACCGGGGAAGTGTATGAATCTTCTCCGGCTTTTTTGTCTATTTTATCATCCAACACATCCACTTCTCTCTTATCTTTTTACATAGAAAAGCGTTTCTCAACATGTTATAATTTTTTTAGTAGGGATTTGAGAATTTTTTAGCAAATCCTTGCTAGAATTGGGAATTATTGGGGGAATTGATAATGGAAAAGAAGATGATGAAAAAACGCTTATCGGCAATGTTGCTTACTGCTTTGTCCTTGACTACGCTGACTCTTACAACAAGTGCTTGTAGTAAGGACACAGCACCAGAAAAGCACGCAACATCAACGGTTAAGAAAACCAAAACGACGAAACCTAGCTTTAACTATGACAAAAAAATAGCGGCGGAGTTTGTCGAAGCTACAAGTAATGATCAAGCAACCTTTATCGTGGATGGTAAGAAGGTACCAGTAAAATTTCTTGGTATCGACAGTCCTTCATTTACACAAGACCAACCACTAAGTAAAGAAGCTAATCAGAAAATAAATGAACTTCTAAAAAATTCGGATCATATCCAACTTCAATTTGATAAATCTTATGGACATCAAGCAAAAGGTGGGGTCTATTCTGCCTATGTGTGGCTAGGTAATGAATTATTGCAAACGAAGATGTTAGCTTCTGGTTTAGCGATTCTTTCTGGGCATTATTTAACCAATAGCCAATTAAGTCAATCACTTGAAACTGCTTATACCCAAGCCAAAAATAATCGTGCCGGTGCTTGGGCTTTTGATGGTTATGTAGATGGTACAACGTTTAATGTAGCTGCCTATCAAGCGTATCAGAAAAATCAAGAACTGATTAAAGCAGCAGATCAAGCGATTAAAAACGCTGAAGCCAATCCTACACGAGATACCTTGAACCAAGCCAATGCAGCCTACGAAGCCATTCCTTTAGATAAACGTCCGAGTGCTCATCAAGAACGTATCGCACAAGTGCATACAGCTGTAGAAACAAAAGAAGCGCAAGAACGGCAAGCACAAGAAGCTGCCCGTAAAGCCGAAGAAGAGAAAAAGAAAGCAGAAGAGGCCGCGCGCTTAGAACAACAACGCCTCGCTGAACAACAAGCAGCCCAGCAACAAAATCAACAAATGGTCTGGATTGCGCCTCAAAGTGGTCGTCGATATCATTTTGATGCTACTTGCCGTGGATTACGTCGAGCAAACAGCACGGTGCAGATGACATTACAAGAAGCCCAAGCACAAGGTTATACACACTGTGGTTATGAATAAAGTTTACGAGGAGGCAATCACATGGCAAGGCGATATTCTAGAAAAAGCAGTGGCGGTGGTGCATGGCTAGGTGCAGTGATTTTAGTTGCGGCAATCATTTATATTATTAAGATACTTCTGCCCATTCTTTTAATTATTGGTATCATCGCGGCTGGATATGGCATCTACTATTACAGTAAACAACAGGCAAAAGGTGGGATTATCCTTTCATCTTTAGCACTGATTTTCTGTCTGGGGCTAGGTGGTTACGGTCTGGCACATTTTGGTACAGATGAGACTGAGACGGCGATTAGTTCCTCTTCTACACAATCATTCATCGCCCACGAATCAACGACAACGAGCAGCACGAGTATCAGTACCACGCAAAGTTCAACGAGCACTTCAAGTACCGTATCGACAACAACTTCTACAACCAGTACGACCTCAACGCAGCCACAAGCGTCGATGGATCCGGCTAGTTTTCTGATTCATAAACCTGCGAATCAAAAAATTGCAGTGACCGTCAGCAAATTTGTCGATGGCGATACGACTTATTTTATGCTAGGCTCACAGATGATTAAGGTACGTTATCTGCTTATTGATACACCCGAGACAAAATATAATCAACCTTATGCCGCACAAGCCAAAGATCGTGTGACGCAAATTTTATCTCAAGCACAAACCATTGAAGTGGCCTATGATATTGGGCAAAAACAAGATCACTATGGGCGCGAATTGATGTATGTTTTTGCCGATGGAAAGCTCGTCCAAGAAATATTAGCCTCAGAAGGTTTGGCCATGGTACGCTATGTGACCCCACCAAACACGCAATACCTTGATCAAGTGCAAGCTGCCGAGAATAAAGCTAAGGCCGCGCAGCTAAATATCTGGAGTGTGGCTGGCTATGCGGATGGACAAGGATATCATACCAACGCTCAGTCCGCACAGACACCCTCGCCCCAAGCACCTGCGCCTGCTACGACCAATGCCAATGGAGAAACGCAATATGTCGATGCAAACGGCAATGGACTGATTAAAGGTTCGTCTAGTGGCATTTACCATATACCTGGCTCGAAATATTATGAGAAGACCACGCATCCGGTCCGTATGTTTAAGACAATTTCCGAAGCTGAACAAGCTGGCTATCGTGCTCCGAAACGATAAAAATAAGCTGTAGCAAGTTTTGAATGCTTGCTGCAGCTTGTTTTGATTGATATCGTTCACTTGATTATGCTACCCTCTGCTAACAATCACCTAGACTCTTTCAAATAAGGAGGGTATTAGCGACTGAGAAAAACACAGGTCCTCTTTCTCACCTCTTTTCTGAATCTTGGTTATAATAATCTATTTCCTTCTTTAATTTGTTTGCTAACGAATTAGTTTGATTAGGCTTTTGGTTCATCACATCGATAATCCCCGCCAAATCATTTGATACTTCACCTTCCGTACCCTTTGAATTGACAAATAGCACATGTGAATACGTATCTAAACGTAAATCCCGAATCG
>JAEWFE010000196.1 GCA_023389005.1 Bacillota bacterium | reverse complement strand
AACAATATCCGCCCCATTTTGTAAGGCACTATTTGCTCGTTGCCACTTATCAATAATTGCCGCTTCCCCACGCTGTAAAAAATTTCCACTCATCGCACAGATAATGACATCAGCTTGGGATTTACAACGTGCTTGCTCCAAATGATATCGATGTCCATTATGAAACGGATTATACTCAACAATAACGCCACAGGCTTTCATTTACATCCTCCTTCGCAAATAAAAAAGATGATTGAACGTGCCAACCATCTTTTCTTTCTACTGTTTTATTTTTCGCAGACAAAGAACCAACGGCGACTTTTTTCATTTGGTTCGCTATCGATAAAATCGGCATAAGCTTCTACTTTTGCAAAGCCAGCATTTTCTAACATCATTAAATATTGATTTAATGGATAGGTTCTTTCGCGATGAATCTCGTCACGGCGCTCAAATAAGCCATCCTCATTTTGTACAAAAAACGTTAAGAAATGCTCGATACTATGTGGCACGTCTACAGCATAACTATCCCACAAGAAGGCAAAATCCTCTGTTTGATAATGATAGCTATAATCTGGAAAGACTTCATCAATTTGATAAGTCGAATGCACATCAAAAATAAAGACGCCATTTTCTTCTAAGATTTGATACACGCCATCGAAAACCTGTTGAACGGCTTGTTCATCTTCCATATAGCAAATCGAGTCAGAAAAACAAGTCACCGCTTCATATGTATCAATATCGGTTAAATCCAACATATCCCCTTCAACAAACTGAATATCCACATCGGCTTCTTGCGCACGTGAACTGGCAATCATTAGCATTTCTTCAGATAAGTCTAAAGCTGTCACATCAAAACCGCTTTTGGCAAAATCTAAAGCAAGTGCCCCGGTCCCGCAAGCAAGCTCTAAAATTTTCTTGCGGTCACCTAAAAAACGCAACGAAAAGTCTAACCAACGCTGATATAACGAGGTATCCATGACTTCATCATAGACAAAGGCAAATGTCTCATAAGCCACTATCATTCACAACCATTTCACTTAAATCTACTAAAGGTGCATCTGACCAAAGTTTTTCTAATTGATAAAATTCACGTTCACTTTGATTAAAGACATGAACAATCACATCACCTAAGTCAATCAAGACCCACTTGCTTGCGTCTTTCCCTTCAACACGTTTGACATCCATTTGATTTTTATAAGCTTGTTCAACCACTTCGTCGACAATCGCATTAATACGACGATCAGTATTTCCTGAACAAATCACAAAATAATCAGCTAATAAGGAAACTTCGCGGACATCTAAAGCAATGATATCTTGGGCGTGTTTGTCATCTACTGCTTTTACAGCTACTTCTAAAATTTGTTTGCTATCTATGGTAATCTCCTCCTAATGTTTGGCTACATAATAATTATACGTTTCTATCGTTTTTGGATGAATCGCTTGTCCTTTTGAAATTAAAAATTGTAAAGTATGCGTTAATTCATAGCGCACGGCTGCCTCCAAATCCGTAATGGCTAATTCGCGCGCTTCTTCAACTCCTGGAAATTGACGGTTTTTTTCCACATAATCCGCCACAAAAATCACTTTATCTAATAGACTCATTTCTCTTGAGCCGGTCGTATGCACGCGAATGGCTTGTAGAATTTCTTCATCATTTACACCTAATTCATCGCGTACAAATTCTGCTCCGACAACGCCATGCCAGATTGCATTATTCCATTTTAATAAGGCTGGAGTAAGCTGTTTGCGTTCAATCTCAAAGATAAAATCATCATCGCTGCGTTCTTTGGCGTAATCATGACATAGAGCTGCTATACTGGCTTTATTGGGATCTGCACCGTATTTTTTCGCTAAAGCCACTGCCATCTCCTCTACGCCCAATACATGCACAAACCGCTTCTCGCTCATTTGCATCTGTACTTGTTGCATCAATTCTTCACGCATCGCTGGATTATATTTTGCTACATCAACTTTCAAGATAAAGCCCCTTTTCTAAAATATAATTTCGCACCGTCTCAGGCACTAGATAACGTATCGAACACCCTTGCGTAATCTTTTTACGGATTAAACTAGAAGACAAATCCATCATCGGTGCATCTAACCAAATAATGGGATACGGGGTGTCAATCGAATATCCTGGCCTTTTGACTCCAACAAATTGCACCATTTCGACTAGCTCATCAATTTTATACCACTTTGGTAAATATTCTACCATATCGCCACCAATGATGAAATAATAGTCCGTATCTGGATTTTGGGCAATCAATGCTTTCATGGTGTCATAAGTATAGCTTTTTCCTTTACGTTGTAACTCAGCTTGTTCGATATCAAATAAAGGATTGTCTGCGATGGCTAATTTTAACATATTTAATCGGTGTTCAGCTTCAATCGTGTCCTTTTCATCAACATGGGGCGGTAAATATTCAGGCATCAAATAGACCTTTTCTAAATTCAAAGCCGTGCCCACTTGATCGGCAATTAATAAATGCTGATTGTGAACCGGATTAAAATTACCACCTAAAATACCTACTTGCTTTCTTGGCTGCGTGGTTTGTACTTGAATTAATGGTTCAACTTCAGTGATAAACTTTGCTTTCAAACAATTCATCCCTCATCTAATCTTACAATAATTTCAATTGTTGTGTCAGGCGTTGGTATTTTTCTTTACTTGAAGCTTTGTATAAAACAATGACCCGCCCGATAACTTGTACGACTTCACCGTTTGTCGCTTGTGCAATCTCTAATGCGGCTTCATCTGCTACTTCATCGGTATTTTGTAACAATGAAACTTTGATTAATTCGCGTTTTTCTAGCGCTTCAGCAATTTGGGTATTCATCGCTTCGTTTACGCCACCTTTACCAATTTGAAAAATCGGTTGTAAATGATGGGCTTGACTTCTTAAAAATCTCTTTTGTTTTCCCGTTAACATATCTTTCTCACTTTCTTTATATTAATGCTTTACGAACAATA
>JAEWFE010000329.1 GCA_023389005.1 Bacillota bacterium | reverse complement strand
GCTTTACCAGTACCAAAACCTACATGTCCGTTTTTGTCACCGACAACAACTAAAGCTGCAAAACGTAAACGACGTCCACCTTTAACAACTTTTGTTACACGGTTAATCGCTACAACGCGGTCTTCTAATTCCAAATGTTTTGGATCAATATAAACCATGAATGGTGTTCCTCCTTCTATTAAAATTCAAGTCCATTTTCGCGAGCTGCTTGAGCTAAAGCTGCTACACGGCCATGGTAAAGGTATCCACCACGGTCAAAGACTACATTTTTAATACCTTTTGCTGCAGCACGTTCTGCTACTAATTTACCAACAGCTTGTGCTTGTTCAGTTTTTGTTCCACCTGAAATTTCTTTATCTAAGGCAGAGGCACTTGCTAGCGTCACACCCGCTACGTCATCAATAATTTGAGCGTAGATGTTTTTATTAGAACGAAAAACGTTCAAGCGTGGGCACTCAGCAGTACCAGAGATTTTGTTACGTACACGACGATGTCTTTTTTGACGTGTTTTATTCTTGTCTGGTTTTGTAATCACAATTGTCACCTCTTTTATTATGCTGGCCTAAGCCGCGAATCGTAAACAATGTTGTTTACGATTATTTACCAGTTTTACCTTCTTTACGGCGTACATATTCACCAACATAGCGAATACCTTTACCTTTATAAGGTTCTGGCGGACGAACACCACGAATGTTCGCTGCAATTTCACCTACAGCTTCTTTGCTGATTCCTTTAACAACAACTTGTGTGTTAGATGGAACTTCAAAAGTTATACCTGCAGGAGCAGTAATTTCAACAGGATGAGAGTAACCTACGTTTAATACAAGTTTTGAACCTTGTAATTGTGCACGGTACCCAACCCCGATTAATTCTAATGCTTTTTGGAAACCTTCGCTTACACCAACAACCATGTTATGGAAGATTGCGCGAGTAGTTCCGTGAATTGTTTTCATTTCTTTTGAGTCATTTGGACGAGTGAAAGTCACTTCATTACCTTCGATATTCATTTTGATATCTTCTGAGAAAGTACGAGTTAATTCACCTTTAGGACCTTTGACTGTAATTTCGTTTCCGTTTTGTTTGACTTCCACACCTTGAGGAAGAACAACAACTTTATTACCGATACGGCTCACTATCAGACACCTCCTCGTTGATTAATTCTTACCATACGTAAGCGACAACTTCGCCACCGATGTTTTTAGCTCTAGCTTCTTTATCAGTGATTACACCTTCAGAAGTTGAGATAATTGCGATCCCTAAACCATTTAATACTTTAGGTACTTCGTCAGCTTTTACGTAAGCACGTAAACCTGGTTTTGAGATACGTTTTAAGTTAGTGATAACACGTTCGCCGTTTTTACCGTATTTTAAGAACACACGGATTACGCCTTGTTTGTCATCTTCGATATATTCTACATCACGTACGAAACCTTCACGTTTTAAGATTTCAGCGATGTCACGTTTGATTTTTGATGCAGGTACTTCTAAAACTTCATGTTTAACCATGTTTGCATTACGAATGCGAGTTAGAAAATCTGCAATTGGATCTGTCATGACCATTAGATGATTTACCTCCTTTATGCGAATTTAACTTTTTTACCAGCTAGCTTTCTTCACGCCGGGAATTTGACCTTTATAGGCAAGTTCGCGGAAGCAAATACGGCAAAGTTTAAATTTACGATAAACTGAATGTGGACGTCCGCAACGTTCGCAACGAGTATATTCTTGAGTTGAGAATTTTGCAGGACGTTTGTTTTTAGCAATCATTGATTTTTTAGCCACGTAGTTCGCCTCCTTTTATTATTTTGCAAATGGCATGCCTAATTGTGTTAACAACTCACGAGATTCTTCATCTGTTTGAGCTGTAGTTACAATTACGATATCCATACCACGTACTTTGTCTACTAAATCGTAGTCCACTTCAGGGAAGATTAATTGTTCTTTCACACCTAAAGTGTAGTTTCCACGTCCATCAAAGGCTTTTTTGCTTACACCGTGGAAGTCACGCACACGTGGAAGTGAAACAGTAACTAATTTATCTAAAAATTCGTACATTCTTTCACCACGTAAAGTAACTTTCGCACCAATTGGCATTCCTTCACGTAAACGGAAACCAGCGATTGATTTCTTAGCTTTAGTAATTAAAGGTTTTTGACCTGAAATTAATTGTAATTCTTCAACAGCTTTATCTAAGTTTTTAGCGTTTGATACAGCATCACCAACACCCATGTTGATAACAATCTTTTCAACTTTAGGCACTTGCATCACTGAGCTATATTCAAATTTTTCCATTAAAGATGGAACAACTTCTTTTGTATATTTTTCTTTAAGGCGGTTCATTCAGTAAGCCCCTCCTTCCTTATTTTTCTTATTTATCTAAAACTTCACCGGTTTTCTTAGAAACGCGGACTTTTTTGCCATCAACTTCTTTGTAAGCAACTTTTGTAGGTTGTCCGTTTGAAGGATCGATTACCATTACGTTAGATACGTGAATTGGCGCTTCAACTTCAACGATTCCACCTTGAGGAGCAGCTTGAGAAGGTTTTTGGTGTTTTTTCACAATGTTTACACCTTCAACGATGACTTTATCTTTTTTAGGTAGGGCAGCTAAAACTACGCCTTCCTTATTTTTGTCTTTTCCAGTGATAACTTTAACTTTATCGCCTTTTTTAACAAACATCTATCTTAGCACCTCCTTATGTTTTATTGACCTATTATAATACTTCTGGTGCTAGTGAAACGATCTTCATGAAGTTGTTTTCGCGTAATTCACGAGCAACTGGTCCGAAGATACGAGTTCCACGTGGGCTCTTATCATCACGGATAATTACCGCAGCATTTTCATCAAATTTAATATATGAACCGTCTGCACGACGAGCTCCTGATTTTGTACGAACGATAACGGCTTTAACAACGTCACCTTTTTTGACAACACCACCTGGCGTTGCTTGTTTAACCGTAGCAACAATCACGTCACCGATATTGGCAGTTTTACGGCCAGATCCGCCTAAAACTTTAATCGTTAGGATTTCACGAGCGCCTGAGTTATCAGCAACTTTTAAACGACTTTCTGCTTGGATCACGATGTGTATCCTCCTTTCAGATTTGACAATATTTGAAATCTATATAGGAAAATCTCGTTGATTAAATAATCACTGCTTTTTCAACAATCTCTACTAGACGGAAACGTTTTGTAGCTGATAATGGACGAGTTTCCATAATTTTCACGATATCTCCAACTTTTGCTTCATTGTTTTCATCGTGAGCTTTGTATTTCTTAGAATAGTTCATACGTTTACCATAGATTGGGTGGTTACGTTTTGTTTCAACGACAACAGTAATGGTTTTATCCATTTTGTCAGAAACCACACGTCCTTGATAAACTTTGCGTTGATTTCTTTCTTCAGTCATACGATGAATGGCCTCCTTCCACGATTACTTAGCTTGTTCACGCAACACAGTTTTGATGCGTGCAATCGATTTACGTACTTCTTTGATTCGTGCAGTGTTTTCTAATTGGCCTGTAGCTAATTGGAATCTAAGATTGAACAATTCTTCTTTTAATTGTTTTTCTTGATCTAGCATTTCGGCAGTGGTTAATTCTCTGATTTCTTTAACCTTCATTCGATTCACCACCCATTTCCTCACGTTTTACGATTTTAGTTTTTACTGGTAATTTGTGAGAAGCAAGACGTAAAGCTTCACGAGCTACTTCTTCAGGAACGCCAGCTACTTCAAACATGATTTTGCCGCGTTTAACTGGTGCAACCCAACCTTCAGGTGCCCCTTTACCAGATCCCATACGTACCCCAATCGCTTTGGCAGTATAAGATTTGTGAGGGAAGATTTTAATCCATACTTTCCCACCACGTTTCATGTAACGAGTCATAGCAATACGGGCTGCTTCGATTTGACGGTTGGTAATCCAATGTGATTCAACTGCTTGCAAACCGTATTCACCAAAAGTAACTTCTTTACCGCCTTTAGCTTCACCACGCATTTTACCGCGGAATTCACGACGGTGTTTTACACGTTTTGGTACTAACATGTCTTATTTCCCTCCTTTTTCAGTATTCTTTTTAGTTGGAAGAACTTCTCCACGATAAATCCATACTTTAACACCAAGTTTACCGTATGTTGTATCTGCTTCTTCCCATGCGTAGTCAATATCTGCACGCAATGTATGAAGTGGAACTGTTCCTTCTGAGTATCCTTCGCTACGAGCAATATCTGCACCGTTTAAACGACCTGATACTTGTGTTTTAATTCCTTTAGCTCCTGAACGCATTGTACGTTGGATAGCTTGTTTTTGTGCACGACGGAAAGCAACACGGTTTTCTAATTGACGTGCAATACCTTCGCCGACTAATTTAGCATCTAAATCTGGTTTTTTGATTTCAACAATGTTAATGTGAACTCGTTTACCAGTTAATTTATTTAATTCTTTACGTAGGTTTTCGACTTCAGCACCGCCTTTACCGATAACCATACCTGGTTTAGCTGTGTGGATTGAAACGTTCACGCGATTTGCAGCACGTTCGATTTCTACTGTTGACACAGCGGCATCAGCAAGTTTAGATGCGATAAATTTACGAATTCTTAAATCTTCGTGTAGATATTCAGCATACTCTTTTTCAGCATACCATTTTGCATCCCAGTCACGGATGACGCCTACACGCATTCCAATTGGATGTACTTTTTGACCCACTGATTGTCCCTCCTTATTTTTCTGATACGACTACCGTAATATGACTTGTACGTTTGTTGATTGGTGAAGCTGATCCTTTTGCACGTGGACGGAAACGTTTCATAGTTGGTCCTTCGTTAACAAAAGCTTCAGATACATATAAGTTTTCAACATCTAAGTCAAAATTATTTTCAGCATTCGCAATAGCTGACATTAAAACTTTTTCAATGATTGATGCAGCTTTATTTGGTGTGAATTTTAGAATTGCAATTGCTTCAGCAACGCTTTTTCCTCGGATTAAATCGATAACTAAACGCGCTTTACGAGGAGATGTACGTACTGTTTTAGCAGTTGCTTTAGCTGATGTAATTTGTTCTGCCATTATTATATCCTCCCCTCAGACTAGCGTTTTGTCTTCTTATCGTCTGCAGCGTGGCCACGATAAGTTCTAGTTGGTGCAAATTCACCTAATTTATGTCCTACCATGTCTTCTTGAATGTAAACTGGCACGTGTTTACGTCCATCATACACAGCGATTGTGAATCCAACAAAACTTGGGAAGATTGTAGAACGACGAGACCAAGTTTTGATTACTTTTTTCTTTTCAACACCTTGTTGTGCTTCGACCTTTTTCATCAAATGGTCATCGACAAAAGGTCCTTTCTTTAAGCTACGACCCATGGTGAACCTCCTCTCAAAATGTGCGACACATGGTCATAAAAATTATTTAGTCTTACGACGACGAACAATAAGTTTGTTTGATTTAGCTTTCTTGTTACGTGTTTTGAAGCCAAGAGCTGGTTGACCCCAAGGTGAAACTGGTGCTTTACGTCCGATTGGTGCACGACCTTCACCACCACCGTGTGGGTGATCATTAGGGTTCATTACGCTACCACGAACAGTTGGACGTTTACGTAACCAACGAGAGCGACCTGCTTTACCAATGTTAATTAATTCATGTTGTTCGTTACCAACAGCACCGATTGTTGCACGGCATGTTGCTAAAATCATACGAACTTCACCTGAGTTTAGGCGGATAAGAACGTATTTACCTTCTTTACCTAAAACTTGAGCACTTGTACCAGCAGAGCGGATTAATTGTCCACCTTTACCTGGTTTTAATTC
>JAEWFE010000172.1 GCA_023389005.1 Bacillota bacterium | reverse complement strand
ATAAAAGGTTGCAGTCGGCTCAGCTAAACGTAAAATATAACGTAATTGTCCTTTAGATTGTAAAGCAAGTGTGACATACATCATTTCCTTATGTAAAGTCTGACTTTCACGGATTGCTTGGCCGGTTTCATTGCCATCCAATATTGCTTTAACTTCCGGACGATTTTTGCGGGAATCATCTTGTAATTGGGATTCAAACGTATCAAATAGAATTTTTCCGGTTTTGCCATCAATTAAGGTAAGACGCTCATTTTCATTTTGGACATATTGTGGAGCGAGCTGGATGATTTTTTCTGCCTGATTTTGGCTGATGCGACTTAGCGTTTGGGCTTGTTCAATCAAAAAGCGATTTTGCTGCGTAATGACTTGTTGGTTATAAAAATAATGAATCAATTGCCAGCTAAATAAGTAAAGAATGATCAGGCCAATTCCCCAAAGTAGGGCTTCCTTATGCAGATATTTTTTCATAAAAAAATATTTGTCGCGGAAACCCACTACCTTTAGGTGGTGGGAGGAGCGACTATCTCCTTTCTTTTTTTATAATTTTATGCTATATTTTCTAATTTCTTAGTTGTAACGATCCATGATTTTCTAGCAGATATTCTGTGACAATTCTTTGCTTTAGGAGTTTTTTGACCTTTAGACATATGATTAAAAGAAATTGTTTGTCCGTAAATATCCATTAAAGTGAAATAACCAGATGTTCGTCTTCCTTTAATGAAATATTCGTTACCAAAATATCTTACTTTGTCATATTTTTTAAATCCGTCAATTTTACCTTTTGGAATAGTCTTTTCTGAACGAACACCTTTTGTACGTTGAAAATCACCTTTAGGAATACAACGTTTAATCATTAGATTACATGCAAATTTTACTTGATTTCCAGCTGTTGCAATGACAGCCGCATCTACATAATGTTCTTTAGGTAAACCTAAATTTAAACGATTTGCTTTAGTGACATACCCAAATGTTTCAATTGCGTCTGGATATAATTTTAAAAGTTGTATACGAATGCTATTCATCTGCGTTGCGTATTTTAAAGCACTTTTTAAAGAACCTTCAAAATTCGGATGAATCAATCCTTTATGCAGTTTAACATGGCAACTATGACAAAGCGTAACTAGGTTGTTTTCTTCGTCAGAGCCACCTTGACTTCTAAAGACAATGTGATGAACTTCTAAGCGTTCGTTTTTAGGCTTTTTATTACAAATTTGACAAGTATGATTGTCTCTTACTAAAACTCTTGCTTTCGTATTTTCAAAACCGTAATTCGGACCTTGTTGATAGCCCCATGGTTTTACTTTTGGATTCGCCAAACTAGGGTTTTTCATTAAATGTGGGTCGAATGTTCCTGTTTCAAAAATTAATTTTGCAATAGGTAGAATGCTTTTAATAAATTCAATTTCTTTTTGATGACTATGCAATTTACTAGTCATTGTTGGACTAAAACGCTCTTTACGTTTTGAGTTTTTACGATTGTTGAACCGTGCTTTACGATAACGTGTCTTACGGTTACGTCGATTGCGACGATACATACGTCGTTGATCCATTTTCTTTTTAATTGAATTGTTCTTATCTTCTCTTAAAGTCACTTCAGAAGTGTAAAGAATATTTCCTTTTTCATCTGCAACGGCTGTTGCAAACGTTTGACTACCAGTATCTACACCTAAGGTTAAAGCTTGTGTGTAGGTAGTTGTTTCATACGTCAATTTAATCGTAAAAGGTTCTCGATATTTGACTTTTGCTTTTCCTTGTTTTAACAATAAACGTGCGATGACGTTGCTACAAGGCATTAAAGGTTCGTTATCGATAGATAAAACATATACCATGAACCAGTCACTCCTTTAAAATAAAAATATTTAAAAACGCTGCTTAAAAGCAGGTAATGCGTACTTAAATCATACTATTACCATATGATTTTTTCCGTCTTCAACTCGACAATGATAATTAAGCTTTTTAGATATACGTCACAAGGCTTTGCTTACTCCAACCTAACTTAAACGTATATGAAAGAGCATTGGTCTGTTGCGTCAACCAAAGGTGTCATGACTTAACTATCGTAGTATATATTTCTATATACTGAGTCTGGTAAACTATTTAATGGAAGCCACATACCCTTGGGTATGTGGTAGTTTACTTGTCCGGCTCCTGAAATTTATAGCCAAAACCGCGGACTGTGACTAAATATTGCGGTTTTTTCGGATCCACTTCGATTTTTTCTCTTAGATGACTAATATGCACATCAACAATCCGTGTTTGACCATCAAAATCAAAATTCCAAATACGTTCAAGCAAGGTATCACGATTGATGACGCGATTTTTACGTTGCATAAAATACACCAAGAGTTCAAATTCTTTAGGTGTTAAAGTAATTTCTTGACCACGCACTTGGACTTGGTAGTTTGCTAAATCAGCGATAATTTCGCCAATTTGTAAGGTTCGTCCTTCTTCGTCACTGGCTATTGGATGAATAGGAGTTTGCTCTTTTTTCACATCAACTCTGCGAAAAATAGCTT
>JAEWFE010000149.1 GCA_023389005.1 Bacillota bacterium | reverse complement strand
ATACTTTAGGGATGGAAGTAATGATAGATGTTATTTTACCACAACAAACATATAAAAAATTCGGATCAAATAGTGTAGGTGCGACAGAAGATGTTCCAGTTTTATATTTATTACATGGAATGGGCGGTAATCATAGCGTTTGGCAGCGACGTACTTCAATTGAACGTTATGTAAAAGACTTAGGGATCGCGGTGATTATGCCGTCAACAGACCTAGCGTGGTATACGGATACGCAATATGACATGAAATATTGGACTTATATCTCTGAGGAATTACCGCAGCTTTGTCATGAGTTATTCCCACAATTAACGACCAATCGGGAAAAGACTTTTGCAGCCGGACTTTCCATGGGTGGTTTTGGCGCATTAAAACTGGGCTTGCTATGTCCAGAAAAATTTGCAGGAATTGCGGCGATGTCAGGGATGCTAACCTTGGTTGAAGCTAAAGAAGAATTATTCCAAGCGCGCGATGCAAGTTATTGGCGTGGCATTTTTGGCCCAGAAGAAACTTGGCGAACTTCAGAAAATGACTTTACCTATCAAATTACCCACTATCAAAAGGAACAAAAGAGCAAGTTTTTCATCTGTTGTGGGACGGAAGATGAGCTCTTGTTATCGAGTCAAATCGTTGTGGATCTCATGCAGAAAAATGACTTTGACGTGACTTTTAAAACCGGTCCAGGAGCACACGAATGGCAATTTTGGGATACTTGGATTCAAAAGGTGTTAAGCTGGATGCAAGAAATCATGCAACAAGCAAATTAATGAAAAAGCGTATCTACTTCATTGGTTACGAGGTAGGTACGCTTTTGTTTATTTTTGCAAAAATTGTTGTAGTTTTACTTTGCATGTTTGGCTCTTAGGTAATCCTTCTTGATAATGGAGCGTGATTTTAGCTGTTAGCGTATCTTTAGGCGTAATCTTAATCTTTTTAGGAATCGCTACATTAAGGTCTGCGTCTGCTAATCCTTTGACTTGTCCATTCTGCCATTCGATACTACGAGATACACTGGCTATTTCTTCATCTTTTGCGGTAATAACGACAGCAATACTTTTCACTTTTTCATCAATGAGATTGTCTATTTGCGGTAGTTTCGTGACTACGACTTGTTTTTGATTGCTAACCAGTTCTAAACCTTTTAAATCCAAATCTTCTAAATCCTGAAAATTGACCTGATATACTTCTAATTGACTGGGTTGGCTGAAACGTCCTACAAAAAAACTAAGCCCCGCAACAACCATCACTAAAAGAACAGTTGATAAATTCTTTTTCATATTTGCTCGCTCCTCACCTGTATTTAAACGCTTACAATATAATTATACCAAAAAAAACGCTAAAGCACAAATCACTTTAGCGTCGTTTTTTTTCAATACAAAATAGAATCGGGGGTTGATTTTTTTGATTAATAAATTGATATTTCAACACATTGAAGCTTTCTTGGGGGAGCGCTTGGCAGTATTGCTCAACGGCCTGTAATTCTTCTGCTCCACCGGCATGACCATAGTAGCTGACCACAATGATGCGTCCCTTAGCTTTTAGTCGCGATAAGAGTCCGTCTAAAGCTTGCTTGGTTGTTTCAGGGAGTGTAATACAGTGTTTATCGCTATTTGGTAAATAACCGAGATTAAAAATAGCTGCCTGTATTTGTTCACCTGGAGCTAAATAGTCTAGTACATGCTCATGACCTACAAGATGGCAAGCAACACGCGAGGTTAGATTGGCCTCACTTAAACGTTTGGTAGTTTGCTCGAGCGCTTGTTGCTGAATATCAAAGGCGTGAACTTGGCCCTTTTCTCCGACTAGTTCGGCTAAAAACAAGGTATCATGGCCGTTTCCCATCGTTGCATCGACCACGATATCTCCGGGTTGTACACATTCACTTAAGAGTTGATGGCTAAAATGTAAGGCAGTTTTTAGCATATTTTCACCTGCTTACGGATATCGAATTTACCTTGATAAGAATCCCGGCGCAACATTTCTTGATCAATGGCGTTTAGGACTTCCCATTTTTTCAAACTCCACATCGGACCGACAATCGAATCAAATGGCGCATCCCCGGTTAGACGATGGATGATAATGTCTTGCGGAATCAGCTCTAATTGGTCGCAAATGATATCGACATATTCTTTAAATCCTAATAAGCGCAACCGTCCTTCATGATAATCTCGTAGCATGCGGGTATTGCGCATCAAATGAAGTAGGTGCAATTTAATCCCTTGAATATCAGAATCGAGAATCGTTCGTTTGACATTTTCCATCATCATTTCATAAGTTTCGCCAGGGAGACCATTAATTAAGTGGGTACAGACGCGAATATTGTGCTTGCGCAATTTGGCCACACCGTCTAAATAGGTTTGATAGCTATGGGCGCGATTGATTAGCTCGCTGGTTTGTTCATAGGTAGTTTGTAGGCCTAGTTCGACCCAAAGATAAAGGCGTTCATTCAGTTCAGCTAAGTATTCCACGACATCATCAGGCAAACAGTCCGGACGTGTCCCAATCGATAAGCCGACCACTCCAGGCAAATTCACCACTTGTTCGAAACGTTCTTTGATGACAGCTAGTGGCGCGTGTGTATTGGTAAAGTTTTGGAAATAGACGATATATTGTGCAACGCCAGGCCATTTTTGATGCATCATATCAATCTCTTTTTGAAATTGAATCGGTAGTGGATCTTCCGGCGCGACAATCATATCCCCTGAGCCAGATACGCTACAAAAAGTACAGCCACCATGAGCCACAGTGCCATCACGGTTCGGACAATCAAAGCCACCATCAATCGGAACTTTAAAGATTTTCTCACCGAATTGTTGTCTTAAGGCATAATTCCATGAGTGATAACGTTTATTTTGATCTTCTGCATATAAAAATTTCATCTAATAACTTCCTTATATTATGATTCTGAGCCGAAAAAGGATTAAGTATGTTTGTTAAATTCTTGGACAAAACGTTTTTCGGCATAACTAGGATAGGTCAACAGTAGCCAACCTAAGCCTAGTGAATAACCAGCCAGGACATCGCTTGGATAATGCACACCAAGATAGATACGGCTACACCCAATGAGCAAGACGAATAAAGCGAGGATGACTTGGCAAATGCGTTGACTGGTCTTGTTGTGAATAAAAAGTGGCACGAAGAAAATCAGTGTCCCATATAAAACTATACTACCAGAAGAATGCCCACTAGGAAAGCTATAGCCTGGCGCGTGGACCAGATGCTCACCACTTGGACGTAGGCGATGGACTAACACTTTCACGATATTTGTTAAAGCTAAAGCCACACCAATCATGCCAGCACTTAGCCAAAGCGCTTCTAGTTTGCGCTGTCCATAGATTAAGACGGCTACAATGGCGATGGTTAAGATGACCATGGTAATCACATTGGCAAATTTGGTTATCCAACTAAAAAAGGCGGTACCTTGTGGACGTAGCGCTTGAATGGTTTGACTGATCGTCGTGTCAAAGCCTTTCAGAGTTGTCGGGTAAAATTTAGCGATGTAAGTCAAAGCCGCAAATAGCAGTAAAAAGCAGCTACCAGCAAATTGATAATAAAGTTTGTTTTTTGTCATGTCTTTTCCTTTCTAGATACGAATGATTTACTTAAACATTTCAGTCATATTACGTCAAATGAATAAGTTTGAGTTCTATTATAGCCGAAATAGCCGTTTTTTAGTAGTAAGCAGTGAAAATACGCGCTGTTTTTCTAAATTTTTATAAAGAAATTTGTCCTTTATACAGAAAAAGTTTGACCATCCGATTAAGAATATAACAAATTGATGAATTTCATGCGTTTTTAAAGTAAAGCTTTGGGTTTTGGTGTATAATAAATTTTGAGCTTTTAGATAAACGATTTTCAGGTACATATGTTTGTATAAAAGTATTTTGGATAGCATTTATAAAATAATTTTTTTGGAATCGATAATTTATTTGTGATGGAGGATAGAAAATGAAAAAACATGCCAGTTACCAAGTGAAACGTCATACAACAAATCATAAAAAATACCGAAAATTAAGTAAAACGGCGGCTGTTGTGGGAAGTACTGTGACGGCTGTAAGTGTGGCTGCCCCGTTGATGCCTGCGGTGAATGTTCAGGCAGATACTGTGCAATATAGCAATGCATCTAGTCAGCAACAATTTATCAATCAAATCGCCCCACATGCTCAATCAGTGGCTAATGCGAACGATTTATATGCTTCGGTCATGATGGCACAGGCGATTTTAGAAAGTGCTTGGGGTCAAAGTACTTTAGCGCAAGCGCCAAACTATAATTTATTCGGCATTAAAGGAAGTTATAATGGGCAAACTGTTTACATGAATACTTTGGAATTTTTAAATGGCCAATGGGTGACGAAGAATGAACCTTTCCGTCGCTATCCTTCGTTTGCGGAATCATTTATGGATAATGCGCGCACGTTAAGAAATGTTTCTTTCCAATCTGGTGTGTACTACTATGCGGGTGCTTGGAAGAGTAATACGACTTCTTATCGTGATGCCACAGCTTGGTTGACCGGACGTTATGCAACCGATCCAAACTATGCGACTTCCTTGAACCGTATCATTGAAACTTATGGCTTAACGCAATATGATACACCAAGCAATGGGACCCCTTCGACAGTTGTGGGTAATGTGATTACGACTGGCACGACAAACGCTGGTGTGACAAGTAATACGACAACAACGAATACAACAACTAGTAATGTAAGTGGTTCGACTTACACGGTCAAAGCAGGGGATAGTTTATGGGCGATTTCGCATAAATTTGGTATTTCCTTAGCACAATTAAAGGCATGGAATCATTTAACAAGTGATATGATTTATGTCGGACAAAAATTATCGATTCAAACAGGTACCGGTAATACGACGGTTACTAATAATGCAACAACGACTACGACAACCAATACGAGCACTTCAAGTACGACAAATCCTTCAAGTGTTGTGTCAGGGGCGACTACGCAAAGCTATACGGTCAAAGCTGGCGATTCAGTGTGGAAGATTGCCCATCAATTTGGCATTTCGATGGACACTTTACGCAGTCTAAATCATATCCAAAATAATTTTATCTATCCTGGTCAAGTATTGAAGATTCAAGCATCGAATACTGTAACGCCAAGTACGCCAACTGTGAGTCAAAATACAACTCAGGCGCCAAGTACGTCAACTAGCAATCAATCAACTTCGACAACGACTGGCAGCTATACGGTCAAAGCTGGCGATAGTTTATGGAAAATTGCCAATCAACATGGCTTATCTGTGAGTCAATTAAAGAGCATGAATCAGTTGAGCAGTGATTTGATTTATCCTGGTCAAAAATTAGTGGTAAAATCAGGCACAACAAGTACAGCAACGACCACACCAAGTCAAAGTACAGTGACTAATCAAGTGACAAACCCAACTACCACGCCGGTCAGTCGTCCATCAGCCAATACACAAGCAAGCTATACCGTAAAAGCAGGGGATAGTTTATGGGCGATTGCTACCAAGCACGGTTTATCTGTCAGTCAGTTGAAGAGTCTGAATCAGCTAAGTAGTGATATGATTTACCCAGGACAAAAATTAACGGTCAAAGGTAGTAATACTGCAAGTGTCTCAACAAGTACGGTGATTACGACTACTGTAAAACCAGCGCCTACTCAAGTTTCTAATCAGACCGTCACAGCGACTGATAAAACCTATAAAGTCGTTTCGGGTGATTCGGTATGGAAGATTGCCCATCAATTTGGCATTTCGATGGACACTTTACGTAGTTTGAATCATATTAAAAATGATTTTATCTATCCAGGTCAGGTCTTAAAAGTTCAAGCGAGCACGACTACGACAACTTCAGCGAGTCAAGGTGCAAGTAATGCTTCAACTTCAAGTAGCGATGCAGCCACCTATCGCGTAAAAAGTGGCGATAGTTTGTGGAGCATCGCCAAAAAACATGGTTTAAGTTTGGCTCAATTAAAAGCCTTGAACCATTTGACTTCAGATTTAATTTTTGTCAATCAAACGTTGAAAGTAAAATAAGTTTTTAATAGCTCGGGGGTAAAGTGTCCCTGAGCTATTTTTGTGACTCAAATAATGGAAAAATCCTATGGGGCTATTGAATTTTGTGGGGAAATTTGATACCATGAAAACAACTTATACTTCACATTGACAAGGAACAGTAAAAAGCGATGCAGATTCAGAGAGAGTATGGTTGGTGC
>JAEWFE010000129.1 GCA_023389005.1 Bacillota bacterium | reverse complement strand
TATAATCATTTGTGACAATGATTATTTTATAGAGAGTTTGGTGAGTTTTATGGGAGAGCGTAAATTTTGTCGAGAGTCTAAGGTGATTCAAACCCATCGCATTTTTCCTTTTGACCTTAATCCATTTGGCTTTTTATATGGCGGTAAATTAACAGCGTGGATTGATGATGCTTCGTCGATTTCTATTTCAAGACATTGCAGGCGTGGTGCGGTCACGGCGTCCATTGATTCTTTAAATTTTCTAAAGCCCTTACATGCAAATCATTCTGCTTGTATTGAAACGTTTGTTAGTGGTGCGCATCATAAATCAATGGAAGTTTTTGTAAAAGTTGTGGGCGAAGATTTAGTTACTGGTGAACGTTATTTAGCTGCCACTTGTTTTACTACTTTTGTCGCAGTGCCATCTTTTATGAATGAAGAAAAAGAATTCCAGGTGCCGGCTGTTATTCCAGAAACTGAAGAGGAAAAAATGGTTTGTGCGGGTTACGAAAAGCGTAGACAGGCAAGATTGGCTGAGCGAAATCAATATAAAGATTTTGCGGCTAAGTTATCAACAGAAATTCCATGGTAGGTGATTTTTATGCAAGATGCTACAGCGATGGCCGAATTATTACGTGCGCAAAAGATTAGTTTTGAGGAATTGCTTACAGATATAGAAACGAAATCTAATCAATTACAGCCAAAACTAAATGCTTGGACCTATCTTGATTTATCTGGAGCAAAAAAATATTATCGAAAAAATCAGGATAAATTGAGTAGAACTGTTTTTGCAGGATTACCTATTGCTTTAAAGGCTTTGGGGCAATCGAAAAAAGGTTGGCCAAGTACTGCCGGATCGTTACTCTTAGCTGAAAATAAAGCGAAAGTGACTGATTATTTTGTACAAGGGATTGAAAATTTAGGCTTTGTTCCAATTGGTCAGAGTAATGTGCCAGAATATGGGTTTAAAAATATTACAGATTCTAAACTTTACGGGAATTGCTTAAATCCTTTTGATACGACACGATTTGCTGGCGGGTCCAGTGGTGGGGCTGCAGCATTAGTGGCTAGTGGGATTTTACCGATAGCCACAGCAAGTGATGGCGGCGGCTCCATTCGTATTCCAGCAAGTTTTTGTGGTTTGATTGGTTTAAAACCGACCCGTGGAAGTATGCCAGTGGGGCCAGGAAATTGGCGTTCATGGCAAGGCGCTTCGATAGCATTTGCCTTGACGAAATCTATTCGTGATACTGAGAATGTCTTTTATAATTTGCGAACGAGCCAACCAGAAGCACCCTATCAAGCACCAAAACGTGAATGGATGCATTATGAAAAGGCGGTTCGTTATCCTCTTCGTATTGCTTATTGTTTGAATAATAAAGTAAGTGATTTAGATTATCGTGTACGAGCCGAGACGCTTAAAATAGTCGATTTCTTGAAAAAAGAGGGGTTTGATGTGGAGGAAATCCCTTATCCAGTAAATATGGTCACTTTGATGCAGCAATATTATCGGATGAATGCGGCAGATACAGCGGCGATGTTTCAAGAGATGCAGGCAAAATTAAAGCGACCATTAACGAATCAAGATATGGAAGAGATGACCTGGGCGATGTATCAATTCGGACTTGATTTAAAAGCAAGTGATTATGTATTAAGTCTGCAGCATTGGGATGAAATAGCAGCGAAAACAGAAGTCCTATTTAAAGAGTATGATTTATTCTTAACTCCTAGTACAGCGCAAGTAGCTCCGAGTATCGATACTGAATTTTATTCTCCTAAGATTGGGGAAAAATTACGATTTGCACATGAATTATCCCCGAAAGAAAAAGAAAAACTAGTCTATGATATGTTTGCTAAAAGCCTTTCTATTACGCCATATACGCAATTAGCTAATTTAACTGGACAACCCGCAATCAGTTTGCCAACAGGTCGAGTGAATGATTTGCCAGTTGGTGTTCAATTTATGGCTTCTAAAGGACGTGAAGATCTTCTGTTGATGGTGGGGGCTTTATTGGAACAGGCAAAATTATTTACAATTGAATAAAGTAAAAAAGTGGAAAAAAATAGGCAACACGGCAGTCAAGGATATGCTTTAAATAAGGTTATTGAGATGATGAGAGAAACGATTAAGAAGACATCTCGTGAAGAGTCAAAGTAATTATTATGTTTACCAAGGTGGAAAAATATTTGCTTTTTCCCATACATCATTTTATACGTATCACTGGCTGCTCATCCTTTTTTGCTAGTATTTCACAAGTAAATAGTGTATAATTTCTATTTAGCAAGGAGTGTCCGCGTGAGATGCTCCTAAATTTTTGTAGATTGGAGTATTTATGTTTTTAAAATATAAACCGACTTGGATGGTGTCGTCGATTTATCAAATTACCCCCGAACAATTGAAAAAATTAGGAATTAAGGCTGTTTTGACGGATTTAGATAATACATTAATTGCTTGGAATAATCCGGATGGTACGCCTGAATTACGGGCATGGTTAGAAGAAATGAAAGAAGCGAATATTCCGGTTGTTGTTGTTTCTAACAATAAAGCTAGCCGAGTCGCACGGGCAGTAAAACCATTTGGCCTTGATTTTATTTCAAGAGCGATGAAACCATTTGGCTTAGGGATTCGTCGAGCAATGAAACAGTTAAACTTACAGCCTGAACAAGTCATTATGGTAGGCGATCAATTAATGACTGATATACGTGCTTCTCATGCGGCCAACGTACGTAGCGTTTTGGTAAAACCGATTGTCAAAACCGATGCTTGGAATACGAGAATCAATCGGATGCGTGAAAAAGTAGTGATGAATCATTTGTTGAAAAAACATCAAGATATGATTTGGAAAGGAGCAATTGAAAATGAGTGAAGCCTTACATTGTATTGGTTGTGGTGCACAAATCCAAACAGAAAATCCCAGCGAGTTAGGATATACACCTAAGTCTGCACTAGAAAAAGGAATTGCTAATGATGAAGTCTATTGTCAGCGTTGTTTTAGATTGCGTCATTATAACGAAATTCAAGATGTCTCCCTAACTGATGACGATTTTTTGCGCTTATTAAATGAAATTGGGGAGCATGACGCCTTAATTGTCAATGTCGTGGATATTTTTGATTTTAATGGTTCGATTATTCCTGGTTTACATCGTTTTGTTGGTAAAAATCCAGTTTTGATGATTGGCAATAAAGTGGACGTCTTGCCAAAATCATTAAAACGTGGGAAATTAACCCAATGGATGCGAGAACGTGCGCATGAATTAGGTTTGCGTCCGGTGGATATCATACTGACAAGCGCGAAAAAAGCCCATGAAATGGATGAAGTATTAGAGAAAATTGAAGCCTATCGCGAGGGTCGTGATGTGTATGTCGTAGGTGTGACCAATGTTGGAAAATCCACTTTAATCAATCAAATTATCGCTAAAGTTGCCAATGTGAAAGATGTGATTACTACTTCACGTTTTCCAGGGACAACTTTGGACAAAATTGAGATTCCCCTTGATGATGGTCGCTTTTTAATTGACACACCGGGGATTATCCACCGTCATCAAATGGCGCATTACTTAGGCAAGAAAGATTTGAAACTAACGGCACCACAAAAGGAAATTAAGCCAAAAGTCTATCAGCTAAACGAAGGCCAAACACTCTTTTTAGGTGGTTTGGCACGGTTTGACTATGTGAGTGGTGAGAAAGGTTCATTTGTCGCTTATGTGT
>JAEWFE010000079.1 GCA_023389005.1 Bacillota bacterium | reverse complement strand
TACCAGATTTCCGAGATTAAAAAGGACATTTTCTTCCATGACAATCACTTCCTTGTGTATATTATATCAAAAATGAGAAAGAAAGGGGGATGGAAATGTTAGAGGCGATTTCAAGTTATATTCATATACCTTTTTGTGAGCATATCTGTTATTATTGCGATTTTAATAAAGTCTTTTATGAAGGACAACCCGTAGATGAGTACCTAGAAAAACTGGATTTGGAAATGAAATTATGGCTAGAAAAATATCCAAACAAAAAAACACCGACTATCTACATTGGAGGAGGTACACCCACTTCTTTAAGTGATGAGCAGTTACGACATTTATTGGTAAGTGTGAGCAAATATTTTGATGTGACGACAACTACAGAATTCACTGTCGAAGCTAACCCAGGAGATTTAACGGAAAATAAACTTCATATTATGCAAGAATATGGGGTCAATCGGTTATCAATGGGCGTGCAGACTTTTAATGATCGGCTACTGAAGAAAATTGGTCGTAAGCATACGGTTAAAGATGTGGATGATACACTGAACTTTTTAGCGAAGAATCATTTTGATAATGTGAGTATTGATTTGATTTATGCTTTACCAGATCAGACAATGCAAGATTTCGAAGAGACTTTGCAGAAAGCACTTAGTTATCATTTGCCACACTACTCGATGTATTCTTTGATTTTGGAAAATAAGACGATGTTTATGAATTGGGTGCGAAAAGGACGTATAGAACTACCCAGCCAGGAAGAAGAAGCAGGAATGTTTGCTATGGCGATGGATGTGATGCGTCAAAAAGGTTATGAGCAGTATGAAGTTTCAAACTTTGCTAAACCAGGCTTTCAGTCACAGCACAACCTTGTTTACTGGAATAATGAGTATTATTTTGGCTTTGGTGCTGGGGCAAGTGGGTATGTGGACAAAGTACGATATAAAAATCATGGGCCGATTCAACATTATTTAAATCCTTTGCGAAACAAACAATTGCCAATTCTCTCTGAAGAAACCTTAGATCAAAAAGCGCGCATGGAAGAGGAGATGTTTTTAGGACTCCGTAAAGCACAAGGCGTCTCCATTGCGCACTTTAATGAGAAATTTAATGTTGATTTTATACAAGTATATGGTGAAGTCTTACCCCCTTTAATTGAAAAAGGCTGGCTGAAAATCACTAAAGATGGCTATGTCCAACTCACCCAAGAAGGCTTATTTTTAGGAAATGAAGTCTTTGAAGGATTTTTGTTGTAAAAGATGTACGTCCATAGCTAAGAGCATCTTGTTTAAACGTCAGTATATACAAATGTGATATAGCCGAAAACTGTGGCTATATCACACATTTTTAGTGTGCCAAGTATGGTGCAATTTCTTTATGGTGTAAGTCCAGACACGGGTATTTATCGCCAAGTGTAGCGTACCGCAAGCCGACAGCAGTAATGCCTAGGGGAGAAAGTGGTGTAGCAAAGTCAGTAAGCCTACGAACAGAAATTGGATACAAGGCTAAATGGTGGATGAGATTGCAGTACAAATCGAAGTCCGAAAGGTAAACGTAAAACCCATACAGTAAATCCAGAGGTTGTGTGACGAACGAATTGTATCTTATACTATATAGATATCAAACATTCTGATTTTTATCCGATTAACCATTCTCTTTTACAAATTGACTTTACCACCTCGTTTGTAAGGTTATTGATTGTCTCACATAAGCGATCTATCACATGTTCCAATGTTGGAAACACCTCATTGGCAAAACCTTTTTCCCTAATTTCTTTCCATATCTGCTCAATCGGATTTAATTCTGGTGTATATGGGGGAATGAACATTAACTCTATGTTTTCGGGAATGTTTAATGTTTTTGGTTTATGCCAGACCGCATTATCCATTATCAAAATCAAGTAGTCCTCTTTAAACTCTAGAGATAGCCTTTTTAAGAATTTGTTCATCCATTCTGTGTTACAATTTCCGGCTATAATAAAGAAATTGTCCCCAGAGATTGGATCTACTGCACCATAACAGTATCGATACTCTCTTAATCGATGACAAGGCACAATTGGGCGCTGACCTTTCATACTCCAACATCTTCTAGGTCGATTCATTCGCCCAAATCCTGCCTCATCTTGATACAACACACGTACTCGTTTATATTTCGACGATTTACGAAAGCGCTTTTTCTGAGAATGGAATCTTAAGTTAATTTTTTTGACGACTCTTGAACAGACTCGTCTGCAGCCTTTGGATGTTTAGGTCTAGGCGTTTGTATCGACCATCCATGGCGTTTTAATAATCTCCAAAACCCTGAATAAGTCATAGGCGTTTCCAATGTTTCGTTAAATAGCTGATATAATTCTTTAGCAGATTTTATTTTTCCTTCTTGTGCGGCAGATAAATGCTCTTGTAAAAATTTTTCCTCCTGTTCTACGCTCGCACGAAAATATCTACGTCCACCACGGTTCTCTTGCGTAATATAGCTCATACCCTCATTCAAATAATTTAATACATTTTTCCTAATAGTCACTTGAGAAAGTCCAGTAATTTCAATGATTTGATAAACTGAATACCCTTGTGCGCGCAATAAAACCGATTGTATTGTCCTAAAGAATTTTTTATTTTCAGCTCTATTTAATGCTTCTTTTAATTCAATCATTTGTTCTTCTGTGAAATTATATTTTACTCTACCCATAACACGATTATATCAGAATTTATGGTATCAATAAAGTATTGCCTTGGGAGGTCCAGGTAGTATGAATTACCTCATGTGCGAAATAAGCTTATATCTGGGAGTCAGCTGATATCGTAGTTACTGATAACAGACGCGTCAGGAAGGACTGAATGTCATTATATTGCAAATCGCTCGAAGCAAAGTCTGGATGGTTTGGATTCGAGGATATGCCCAACAAATTAAAACGTATGTCAATGGAGGTAAAAAGTAGAGAGAGCTATATCCAGATAATTCTACAAAGAGACCGAGGAGCAATAAGTGGATTATATAGACAAAGTGGGATGAGCGTCGTCAGCTTTCTCCTATCGTCAGAAGTTCTAGAGGAGAAAATAGGGAATAAACCCGCACTAATCAACCACTAAAGTACTATGAGAAACAACGCTTGAGTCTATAATGATGTAGCGCCGTATACGAGACCCGTACGTACGGTGCAGAGGATGAGACATAAGAAGAACTCACCCTACTCTATTGAAATGAAGTTGTTTAATGTTTATTTTTAAATAAATGGTTAAATGCTTTTATTATAAATAACGCAAAAAACAAAATATGGATTTAAAACAATGTTTTTTTTAAACAGAATGTTAATTAGCTAAAAGATTGTATAGGTATTATCAATAGCGTTTGTGGCATTAATAATTACATATGTATTAACCTACATTGATATTTTGTTTTTTTGTGATAAATATTGATTTTGTAACGTTTTATTATCAAAATTATTTTTTTAAAATCTTGAAAATTAAATAGAAATCGTTTACAATTGGTTTGGTGGTTGCTACCAGTTGTTTTTGGTTTATCACTTTTAAAGAATTTTTGTTATTCTGAATAATTGTTCTTTTTTTGTTGATAAAATAATTCGATTGGTTGAAAAGATGATACGTTGTTTGCTGGCAAGCATATATAGATTTTGTGGAAGGGGGGGCAAGGAAGTGTTCTATGTGCGATATGCTATCAAATTGTAAAGCGAGGGAGAAGTTTGAAAAAGATATAGAAAAGAAAGATGAACCTTTTTCATTAGGTGTTGTGCCTGAAGCGAAGCGAAAGGAATGAATTAAAGATGAGTAGACATTCGAAACAATTATTTGATAAACAAAGCAAGTACGCTATTAGATGTTTGACGGTGGGTGTTGCTTCTGTAGCTATTGGTACTTTTTTAATTGGTGGTAATTTAGTACATGGTCAAGAAGATGATAGTGTTTCAGCCGATACATCAGAAGTTGAAATTGAAAATAAGAAAGAGGGACCAGTTATTCCTATGGAAGATAATGAAGCAGAGGGATTGATAGATAATTTAGATCACTCTGCAAGCACGGACACTGAGATGCTGCAACCAATGGTAAATTTGACAACTGATAATAATGAGGTACGCGAAGGAACTGAAAATGATTCTACATTAGAAGTAACAGAAAATCATTCTACAGAAGAACATTCGAGTGAGTCGCATGGTGAATCTAATGACGTTGTGGAAAGTAATGATTCTACATTTGAAAGTAGGATGGAAACAGCGTCAATTAGAGAAAATCAACCTTTAGATAAAACATCTGCAACATTGGACGATTTATCCGATGATGCACCAACTGATTATTCACGTCCAAATCAAGCAATAGGATCAATTACAAGTTTGAGTTTTGAGAATGGCGTGGCGAATATTCAATTTGAAACAGGTGAAAAAGGTCAATTTAGTTTGTATAATAATCATGTTTTTCGATATTATATTGATAGAGAAGGAAATTTTACTAATCCTGCTCCTAGTCGTGAAGATCGACCTGCAGATATTGTGTTGAAATCTTTAGAGAATTATCAAGATGTTTATGGTGCGCAAGGAACATTAATTAATCAAACGAATCGATATATTATTGAAACAGATCGCTTATGGGTTATTTTTGATAAAGCAACAGCAAGAATGTCTGTTTTTGATCGAATTGAGAAAAAATTTATATTGAAAGAAAAAGAAGCCATTCAGCTTTCAGAAACTGGGAGTACACAAGTGTTGCATCAAAATGAAAACGAATACTTTTATGGAGGTGGTATGCAGAATGGTCGATTTGCGCATAAAGGTCAAAGTATTAATATTGTAAATGAAAATAACTGGGTAGATGGTGGAGTGGCTTCTCCAAGTCCGTTTTATTGGTCAACAAATGGTTATGGTGTAATGCGAAATACTTTTGCACGAGGTAAGTATGATTTTGGACTTGAATCGAATGACACTGTTAAAACTACACATGTAGAGAATCGCTTTGATGCGTTTTATTTCTTTGGCTCTACTGTCGATCATATCCTTAAAGATTATTATGAGTTAACGGGCGCGCCGGTTGTATTACCAGAATTCGCATTATATTTAGGGCATCTAAATGCGTATAATAGAGATTATTGGGTGGAGGTTGCAGAGGGTACACCAAATGCTACTCTTATTGATGGTAAATGGTATCGTGAATATCAGCCGAATCATTTGAGAGAAGGTGATAGACCAAAGGCTGTTAGAGAAACCTTGAATGGAATAAATGAACATGGTGAAAAAGATGAAAGTTATCCATTTTCTGCACGAGCAGTTATTGACCGATATCAGAATTTAGATTTACCATTATCTTGGTTTTTACCAAACGATGGCTATGGTGCTGGTTATGGTCAGGGTAAAACTTTGGAGGAGAATATTGCCAATCTGAAAGCGTTTGTAGATTACGCTGCAACAAAAGGTATTAAAGTTGGGTTATGGACGCAATCTGACTTATTTGATGAAGATAAAGGTAAAAATGTTGTTTTACATCGTAATATTATAAAAGAAGTACAAGATGCTGGTATTCGTGTCATTAAAACAGACGTTGCGTGGGTTGGTCCAGGGTACTCTTTTGGACTAAATGGGGTAGATAAAGCAACAGAATTTTTGGAAAAGTATAGTTCTGAACACGCTAGACCGTTTATTGTTTCGTTAGATGGTTGGGCAGGAACACATCGAAGTGCTGCAATTTGGAGTGGTGACCAAACAGGTGGTGAATGGGAATATATTCGGTTCCATATTCCAACGTATATTGGATTAAGCTTGTCTGGAAATCCAAATATGGGATCAGATATGGATGGTATCTTCGGAGGTGCAAATCCAGTGATTAATGCACGGGATTATCAATGGAAAACTTTTACGAGTATCATGATGAATATGGATGGTTGGGGAGCAAAACCAAAAAATCCTTTTGCATTTAATGATCGTATTACGGATATTAATCGTATGTCACTTAAAGTAAAATCAACATTATTACCTTATGCATATTCTTTAGGGCATTTAGCGGCAAAAGAAGGACGTCCGATTATTCGGGCAATGTTTGTTGAGTTTCCTGATGATAAAGCGAATTATACAAAAGAAACTCAGTATCAATATATGTATGGTCCGTCGCTTTTGATTGCGCCAATATATAAAGATACAGCTATGAAAGATAATGGCGACGATGTACGTCATAACATTTTCTTGCCAGATTCAAATACTGAATGGATTGATTGGTATACAGGAAAAAAATATAAAGGCGGACAAGTGTTAAACTTTTTTGATGCACCATTATGGAAAGCTCCAGTATTTGTTCGAAATGGAGCGATTATTCCTAGAAATCAGGCAAATAATAATATTAAAGAAATTGATAGAAGCAAACGACTTTTAACGTTTTATCCGCATGGAAATACAACATTCACTTTATTTGAAGATGACGGCATTTCAACCGCATATAAAAATGGAAAGGTTGCAACGACGCTTATTGAAAGTAATGCTCAGGATTCTAATGAAAAGGGAAGAGTAGTATTAAAAATACATGAAACACAAGGAGAATTTGAAGGTTTTGTTAAGGAAAAAGAAACTGAGTTGTATGTGAATGTTTCAGAAGATGTTGAAAATGTTAGTGTCAAAGTAAATAATAAAATGATTACTTTGACAAAAGCAAATTCTTTAGAAGAATATTTATTGGGAACTAATGTCTATTTTTATGATGAGCTACCCTTAATGAATGTTTATAATGCAAATAGTGAGGAAATTCGCAATTTAAATATTCATACAAATAGTTTATTAAAGGTAAAAATAGCAAATTATGATGTTACACAGTCTGAAATTGTGATAACGATTGATGGGTTTATCCATAAAAACCCTTCTTCGAAAATAGATGAAAATCTATCTTTACCAGAAAAACCAACAAATATAAGTGTGCCTGATGAGTCCGTTTCGTCTACTGCATTTCTTGTTCAATGGAATAATGTGAATGATGCAAGTTCGTATGATATCGAAAAGAATGGTGTTTTGTATACGGGAATTACACAAAATCATTTTATATTTGAGGACTTAGCGTTTGGTAGTTCACATCAATTACGTGTACGTGCCGTAAATGCAGTAGGTACATCTGACTGGTCTGATATTTTAGATATAAGAACAACTGATGATCCATGGCGTGATGCGATAGAGGGAATTAGTGCTACGTCAGATATTCAAGCGCATGGCGGTCAAGGTTTAGACAATCTTTTTGATAAATCTTTAGGAAAACAATTTCATAGTAAATGGAGTGAAGCTGTTCGTTTCCCTGCAACTATTGATATGGACTTAGGTGGATTGTATGAAGTGGATAAAATTGAATACCATCCGCGAACAGATGGTGGAAAAAATGGTATGATTACGCAACTGTATTTTTCGGTGAGTGAGGATGGTAAAAACTGGACACAAGACAAATATTATACGAATTGGGCAGTTGATACTAAAGTGAAAACGTATAAATTTAAAGTAGCTAAAGCACGATATATTCGTATGAATATTGCCGATGGTGTAGGTCATTTTGTTTCTGGTGAAGAATTGTTAGTCTTTAAAAAGACTGGAACGAAAATGTTAATTCCTGGGGATATTAATAACGACGGAAAAATTAATGAAGATGACAAAACTTCCTATTTCAATTATAGTGGTTTGAGAAGTACAGATAATGATTTTCCGTATATTGCACATGTGGATATGAATAAGAATGGCCTTATTGATGCACAAGACATTCATGTGATTGCAACACAATTAGAAGGTGGGGTTACGTCGATTGCAGAAAGAAAACCTAGTGGTCAGTTGTTCTATGTAACTGATAAAAAAGATTTAAAAGTAGGAGAAACAGCTACCGTACAATTAATGGCAAAAGATTTGGTTGCAGTAAACGGATTAACAAGTAGCTTTTGTGTTGATTCAGATAAATTTGAGGTTGTTGGAGATATTCAAGCAAATGCAGATTTTATTAAACAAACGGAAAACTTTTCAAGAGTACGTAATCGTAATCAAAAAACGGATGTAGTATTCACTTTTGTAAACTTTGGTGAAAAACCAGCTTTAGTGGATACAGGTGTGGTAGCTTTAATTACACTTCGGGCATTAAAAGATTGTAAATTAGATTTTACATCGGCTGATTCTGTGTTGGTTGCTAATAATCAAAAAGCACTTCATATAGAGTCTTTACCATTAAGAAAAGAAAAATATGTAACAGAAGTTCCAAATCGTATTTCTGATGTTGCTGTTACTCGTGTGACAAGTGGAAGTATCAGCTTAAGTTGGACACCAAATGATAGTGCATTAGAATATATTGTTGAAAAGGCATCTGGGGATCAATATGAAGCAATACGCACGGTATATGATTCAAGTGTGAATGTATATAATTTAGCGCCACAAACGGATTATCAATTTAGAATTATTGCACGAAATCAATTAGGTGATTCAGAACCATCTAAAATTATTTCGATTTATACGAGTGAAAAAGAGCAGAATAAAAAATTATCTGTTGTTAGTTATGAAACTGATGTTGTTGAACAACCTGGAGAAGGTATTGAACATTTCTTTGACGAAAATGAAGAAACGCTTTATCATAGTGACTGGAATAATACAAATGCAGTACCATCTGAATTGGTTGTAGATTTAGGTGAGTTAAAAAAAGTAGACTATGTTCGTTATACACCACGAAGTAATGTTGGAAATGGTACAATTGTGAAAATGCAGGTTTTGGCAAGCGAAGACAAAGAATACTGGTATGGCCTGAATGAAGTGGTTGTGTGGTCTAGAAATCAACTAGATAAGATTGCATTATTACCTGAAAATACGCTTGGAAGATATGTGAAGCTAAAATGGATTGATAGTGTAGGAGGGTTTGTTTCAGGTAATGAGCTTGCGATAATTGGCGAATCGATAACTAAAAAAATAGTTTCAGAAACTAAGGAACTTGATTTTACGGTTGAAACGATTGAAGATGGACATTTAGAATTAGGAAAAGTTGAAATACAAACTATGGGTCAAAATGGTGAAGCAACAGAAGTATATGAAGAAATATATGCGGGAGATGCTTTGATTTCTAGAACGTTAAAAACTAAAAAAGTTAGTAGAAAACCTATTAATCAAATTCAGCGTATAGGAATAAAACAAGTGCTATCTGAAGAAAAAGTGATTCACGATAATGAAACCAACGTACAAGTTACTTTGGCAAGAGGCGAAAATGCACAAATTTCAGCAATTCGTATTGAACACCGTGAACCTTCATTAGGTGAAATGCCAGAAGTACTACATGATAAAGATTATGATTTGTTTGATATTGAATTGTTAAATGACCATAATGAAAGATTAGTTAATGATAAAGAAGTTTTGGTACGCATGCCTGTAGATGAAGGAAAAACAGTAGAAATGGTCGTGTATTTACCAAATGATGCCTCATTGGAAAGTTTGGATTATAAAGAATTTGTTACTGTTGTGAATGGGCATAAAACATCTTATATTGAATTTTTAGCTAAACATTTTAGTGAATATGGCATTGTTTATCGGTCAGAAAATGGTGTAGCTGTTGCTGAAATGGGTACTCAAACTGATTCAGAAGATAAGCCAACAACAACAGAGACTAGCACTCAAACAGATGCCGAAATCAAACCATTAACAACAGAAGATGGTACTCAAACTGATTCAGAAGCTAAGCCATCAACAACAGAGACTAGCACTCAAACAGATGCCGAAATCAAACCATTAACAACAGAAGATGGTACTCAAACTGATTCAGAAGTTAAGCCATCAACAACAGAGACTAGCACTCAAACAG
>JAEWFE010000018.1 GCA_023389005.1 Bacillota bacterium | reverse complement strand
TTTGTCAGTTACAATATCCATTGGCACATCGCAGCCAGAATCAATCACTAAGGCAATCTTTTTATTGTTCATATTTTTCTTCTCCTGTTAATATATATTTTTCTTGAAGGATAATCATTTTTTCAGCAAGTAATTTATTTGCAAAAGCCCTAGTAGCCGCCTGTACTGCAATTCTATCTAGTTCAATCGGAATAGCCAAATTCATTGTACTTAATTGCGCTTGATTAATAATAAATTGAATGGATTTTTCCTGTTCATCGCAAAATAAATCATAAGCTTCCCTGATTCCACTAACTTTTCCTTGAAATAAGATGCCGCTTTTTACTTCTGGAATCGTAATGACTTGTTTCAATAAGGTGATTGCGATTAAAAAAGCTAAATGTTTTCGTTGATATCTTTTTTTGATAGGTGCGGGAATCAACCCTTTTTTAACATAATTATTGACCATCGCAGGTGTTAGCAATGGATGCTTTTCAGTTTGAATGACGGGCATCAGATATTGATCAACCAGTTGAATGACTTGATCCATATAAAGGTCTAAATCGGGTAATTCTTGCCATCTTGGTAGGTGGAAATCTCTTAAAGACTCTCCCCATAAGGCAAGTTCATTTTTCAATTCATCCATCAATATCACTCCAATATCTATAATACAAAAATTAATTATATTAATCATTTTATCTGGTTTCGAAGACTAGATATATTTTAGCATATCTAAATAATCTTGTCACGAAGAAAAAAATACAAAAAAATAGAAAAAAAGTTTTATATAACTCTTGATTTTTATTTAATGGAGTGCTAATATGTAAAAGTAATCGATACGGGTTGTTAGCTCAGTTGGTAGAGCAGCTGACTCTTAATCAGCGGGTCGCGGGTTCGAGCCCCTCACAACCCATTATATTACGATAAATCTATCTGGTATTTTACTAGATAGATTTTTTTTATTACTAATTAGTGAAAAAATATGTTAAAAATAGAAATAAACCCATTGCTTTTAATGAAACTCTTTGCAAAATAGGCTATAATAATCTTTGAGATGTTCAATAGGTTTATATATTCAACAATATAAAATAATAACTGTATAAATATAGAGGTGAAACTAGATGAAAAAGATTTTAGTCGTTGATGATGAGAAGCCAATTTCTGATATCGTTAAATTTAATTTAGCAAAAGAAGGCTATGAAGTGTTTAGTGCTTATGATGGTGAAGAAGCTTTGCAAAAAGTGGAAGAAATTCATCCTGATTTAATTTTGCTAGATTTAATGTTACCAAAAATTGATGGTTTAGAAGTAGCAAAAGAGGTTCGCAAAAATTATGATATGCCAATTATTATGGTTACTGCGAAGGATTCAGAAATTGATAAAGTGTTAGGGCTTGAAATTGGAGCGGATGATTATGTGACCAAGCCATTTTCTAATCGTGAACTGGTAGCCCGGGTGAAAGCCAATTTGCGTCGTGGTGGTCAAGTTGCTAAAGAAACAGAAGAAAACCAAAACGCGGACTTAGTGGTGGGCGAATTAACGATACACCCAAATGCTTATATGGTTACCAAAAAAGAAGAAGAAATCATTTTAACGCATCGTGAATTTGAATTACTACACTACCTTGCAAAACATTTAGGACAAGTGATGACACGTGAACATTTACTTCAAACGGTTTGGGGTTATGACTATTTTGGAGATGTGCGGACCGTGGATGTGACTGTCCGTCGTTTACGTGAAAAGATTGAAGATAAACCTAGTCATCCAAATTATTTAGTAACTCGTCGTGGGGTTGGCTATTTTTTGCGTAATCCAGAACAGGAGTAGTTTATGAGAGAAAGAGTTCGCTTTTTTCAATCGGTGAACTTTAAGATTGCCCTGACATTTATCTTGATTTTACTTATTTCAATCGAGATAATCGGGGCATATTTTATTCGCGGATTAGAAAAATCAATTGTCGATAATTTTACCAAAGGGATGGATACCCAAGTGGCTGCCTTGGCAAACACACTGTCTTCGGAGCTAGATCGTGATCAAGCGGATGATGAAACGATTCAAGCAAATATTCAGCGGCTATTAGATAATAGTAGTACGAGTGAAATGATTGAGATGCGTGTGGTGGATGAAAAAGGGATTGTTTTAGCTACGACCGACGTTTCAGGTAAGTCTGCAATTGGTAAAAAGAATGATTACCAAGAGCTAGATGATTTTACGATTAAAAGTATGAAAGTGGTAGACAAAGATAGCCACAGTCGCGTACTTATTAATGTCCATCCGATTCAATCAATGACAGGAGATACAGTTTTAGGTGCCCTGTATGTAAAGAGTGATATTGAAGACCAGTATCAGCAAATTAAAAATATTGCGGTGATTTTTGTTACTGCCTCACTGTTAGCAGTAGGTATTTCAATGGTTGTTGCGATTTTAATTGCTCATTCGATTACCCAACCGATTGGCGAAATGCGAGAACAAGCTTTACGGATTGCCAGAGGAGATTATAGCCGAAAAGTTACAGTACATGGAAAAGATGAATTAGGTCAATTAGCCATTACCTTTAATCAACTAGCAGAACAAATAGAAGAGACGCAAGATGCGATGGAATCTGAAAGAAATCGTCTGAACAGTGTCTTATCGCATATGTCAGATGGGGTTGTTGCTACTGATCGTCGCGGCAAAGTAATTACCATCAATGATATGGCTCTTTCGTTATTGGGCATTTCTAAAGAGGCTGCAATTGGACAAAATATTTTAAATTTATTAGATATTGAAAAAGACTATACACTGCGCAAAATTTTAGAAAGCACAGAAGAATTATTAATTGAGCGCAAAGAGTCTAAATATGGCGATACGATGATTATTCGTGTGGAATTTTCGATGATTCGTCGCGAGTCTGGCTTTATTTCTGGTTTAGTTGCCGTGATGCACGATGTCACTGAACAAGAGCAAAATGAACGAGATCGCCGCGAATTTGTTTCCAATGTTTCCCATGAATTGCGCACACCTCTAACCAGTATGCGCAGTTATATTGAGACTTTAAGTGAAGGGGCTTGGCAAGATCAAGAAATGGCGCCACGTTTTTTTAAAATTACTTTGGATGAAACAGACCGTATGATTCGGATGATTAATGATTTACTTGATTTATCTCGTATGGACAATGGCAATTTAAAACTAAATATTGAAATGGTTAATTTTAATGAATTAGTGAACTTTGTCTTAGATCGTTTTGACGTAATTATTGCAAATAGTGAGAAAAAGTATCGTATTGTTCGAGAGTTTACGCAAAGACCGCTTTTTGTCGAAGTGGATACTGACCGGATGATTCAAGTTATTGATAATATTATGAATAATGCGATTAAGTATTCTCCAGATGGTGGAAAAATAACCGTGCGCTTAATGGAAACACATAATAACGTGATATTATCGATTACCGACCAAGGGCTAGGAATTCCTAAAAAAGATATTTCACGTATTTTTGAACGCTTTTATCGTGTGGATAAAGCTCGTGCACGCAAACAAGGTGGAACTGGTTTGGGATTGGCGATTTCAAAAGAAGTGGTCAAAGCATTAGGCGGGACTATCTGGGCTACTAGTATTGAAAATTATGGTTCGACGTTTTATATCAGTTTACCTTATGAACCGTTTGAGGAGGAATGGTGGGATTGAAATATTT
>JAEWFE010000328.1 GCA_023389005.1 Bacillota bacterium | reverse complement strand
GAATATTTTATCCAGACCAATGATTTTATGAAAACCATGAATCAATTTAATTAATCATCAGCCATTTTTACTGATAAAAAAGTAAAAGTGGCTAAGTCTGTTTCAAAAATAATATGAAGGAAGGATTTTAATGAGTTTAGCAAGAATCGTCGGAAAAGATCCGGCCATTGCGTCTTGGCAAGCAGGATTACAAGAAAGCTTATCGCGCCAACTGGTCTTAGGGTTAGCAGGTTCGGCCAAGACTTTAGCATTAATAGATACATTTCAACAATTAAAAAAATCAATTGTTATCATCTGTCCTAACTTATTCTATGCCAATCAGTTAGCCGATGATTTACGTACTCAAATAGAGGAAGTTTTTGTTTTTCCAGTGGATGAAGTGCTATCTGCGGAGATGGCTTTTGCGTCTCCTGAAGCAAAAAGTCAGCGTGTTGCTACGTTAAATGCGATTAGCTCAGGGCAAAAAGGGATTTATCTTTTACCAGTCGCAAGTTTACGAAAAGCTTTGCCAGCAAAAAGTACTTGGCAAGATAGTCATCTCGCTTTAAAAATCGGGGCAACCTTGGATTTAGAAGCTATCACGCAAAAATTAACTTTAATGGGCTATACAAGAGAGCAAATGTTAGCCAAACCAGGTGAATTTAGTATCCGTGGCAGCATTATTGATATTTATCCGCTTGACCAGACATATCCATGCCGTATCGAATTGTTTGATGATGAGATTGATTCTTTACGTTTATTTGATGTAGAAACCCAACGTTCGATTGAAAAGATTGAGGAAGTCTTGATTTCGCCGACGAGTGAGTATGTATTTCTTCCGCAAGATTTTACCCGCGGCATTGAAAAGGTAGAGAAATTATTACAAAAACGCCTGGTTGTAACCAAACATGAAGAAGATCAAGTGCGTTTAACCGAGTATTTCCAAGAGTTGATGGAACGCTGGCGCCATTTAGAAGCAACCGATGTCGTGCATTACTATGTCGATTTACTTTACGAAAAGTCCGTCACGATTTTAGATTACTTTACCGATGAGCATTACTTTATCGTGGATGACTATGCCCGTGTGATGGAATCAGCCCGTCAATTAGAGCAAGAAACAATGGAATGGGTGGCCCAAAAATTAGAAGAAATGCGCATTTTTTCTAGCCAAGAGTTTTTCAGAGAGATTCAGCCGCTCTTAACCAAACATAAGGCACCAACTACCTTTTTCTCGCTTTTCCAAAAAGGAATGGGGAATTTGCGTTTCAAGGCGATTTGTCAGGTACAATACCGTCCGATGCAGCAATTCTTTGGACAAATAGGCTTGTTGAAGGCAGAGGTAGATCGTTTTGAACGCCAACAGCAAACCGTTCTCTTTTTAGTCAGCAGCACGACCCAACAAGAAAAGCTGATGCAAGCCTTTAAAGAACACGAAATTTATGCCGTAGAAACCACACCAGAGAAGATTTTTACCAACCGTAGTCAGATTATTGTTTCTGAATTACAAGCTGGTTTTGAGTTGCCAGAAAGTCATTTGGTGGTGATTAGCGAGCGTGAAATTTTCCAAAAAGTCGCGAAAAAACGAGCACGCCGTCAAAATATTACCAATGCTGAACGCTTAAAGAGCTATAATGAATTAAAAGTGGGCGATTATGTCGTTCATGCCAATCACGGTATCGGGAAGTATCTAGGGTTACAGACTTTGGAAGTAGATGGCGTGCACCAAGATTACATGACGATTCAGTACCAAAATGATGACAAATTGTTTATCCCGGTGACGCAGCTGAACTTAATTCAAAAGTATGTCTCTTCAGAATCTAAGCAGCCTAAGATTAATAAATTAGGTGGCAGCGAATGGACCAAGACCAAGCGTAAAGTAGCCAAAAAGATTGAAGATATTGCCGATGATTTAATTGAACTATATGCCAAACGAGAAGCGCAAAAAGGCTATGCGTACCAACCAGATGATGGCTATCAACGAGAATTTGAAGATGCTTTTGCTTATTCAGAGACACCGGACCAATTAAAGAGTGCTGCTGAAATCAAAAAAGATATGGAAAAAGCTAAACCAATGGATCGCTTGTTGGTAGGTGATGTCGGCTTTGGTAAGACAGAAGTAGCGTTGCGTGCAGCCTTTAAAGCCATTAAAGAAAGTAAGCAGGTCGCCTTTTTAGTGCCTACTACGATTTTGGCGCAACAACACTACGAGACGATCCTCGAACGTTTTGAAGGATTTCCAGTAAATGTTGGCTTATTAAGTCGTTTTAGAACCAAAAAACAACAAAACGAAACCATCGAACAGCTTAAACATGGTCAAATCGACATCATCGTCGGTACCCATCGTCTGCTTTCTAAAGACGTGACTTTTAGCGATTTAGGTCTGATAGTCATTGATGAGGAACAGCGCTTTGGAGTCCGTCATAAGGAACGCTTGAAACAACTGCGTACTCAAGTCGATGTGTTAACCTTAACTGCCACGCCTATTCCGCGGACTTTGCATATGTCGATGTTAGGCGTGCGTGATTTATCGGTGATTGAGACCCCACCTGCCAATCGCTATCCTATCCAAACGTATGTGATGGAGTATAATGCTGGGGCGATTCGTGAAGGTATTATGCGTGAGATGGCTCGAGGTGGACAAGTCTTTTATCTGTATAATCGGGTGGACAGTATCGAAAGTAAAGTAGCCGAACTCCAAGCCTTGGTCCCAGACGCTCGCATTGCATTTGCCCATGGTCAGATGACAGAAGTTCAGCTAGAAAATACGCTATTTGACTTTATTGAAGGGCAATACGATATTTTGGTCACGACGACGATTATTGAAACTGGGGTCGATATTCCAAATGCTAATACGTTATTTGTCGAAAATGCGGATTATATGGGGCTTTCTACCTTGTATCAATTGCGTGGTCGAGTGGGCCGTAGTAATCGTGTAGCTTATGCGTACTTTATGTATGAGCAGCAAAAAATCTTAAATGAAGTCAGCGAAAAACGACTCCAAGCAATCAAGGACTTCACTGAATTAGGTTCTGGCTTTAAGATTGCGATGCGTGATTTATCCATTCGTGGCGCGGGTAATTTATTAGGGGCGCAACAACACGGCTTTATTGATTCAGTCGGTTTTGATATGTATTCACAAATGCTAGCTGAAGCGGTCAATCGCAAGCAAGGGAAAAATACCCAATTGGAAAAAACGATGGTCGAAATCGATTTGGGCTTGGATGCGTACTTGCCAACTAGTTATATTGAAGATGAACGACAAAAAATCGAAATTTATAAACGAATTCGCGAGTTGGATAGTCAAGAGGCACTGGATGAGTTACAAGATGATTTACTCGATCGCTTTGGAGAATATCCAGATGAAGTCGCGCATTTATTAGCAGTCGGTGAGTTAAAAATGAATGCAGAACGTTCTTTAGTAGAAGCTGTGAAAAAACAAGGCCTAGCTGTCAAAATTACCTTGAGCAAAGTCGGTACCCAGCAATATGTGGTGCAAGATTTGTTTAAAGCATTAACGGCTACCAAATTAAAAGCAAGTATGAACCAAGCCAAAGATAAGATGGAAATCACTTTAAGCTTGACACCGAAAATGCCGGCGATGGTCTGGTTGATGGAATTAAATCAATTTATGCAAGCTTTACGTGACATAAAATACGAAAAACAAGTCGCACAAAAACAAACAGATGTGCAGAATTGAGGAGCCAATGTCCGATAAAAGTATGAAACAATTACTCAAAGGGGCGTTTATATTAACATTTGCGGCCTTTTTATCAAAAATCTTAAGTGCAGTTTATCGCGTCCCTTTTCAAAACTTTGTGGGTGACTTGGGCTTTTATGTCTATCAGCAAGCTTACCCCTTTTACGGAGTAGCGATGACTTTGGCGTTAACAGGTTTTCCGCAATTTTTATCCAAGTTTTTAGCGGAAAGTCCCAATGATTTAGAAAAACAGAAAAAAGCAGCGAAAATCTTTCCGTTCTTGGTGATATTATCTTTTACGATGGCGATTGGTTTGCTGTTACTTAGTCCGGTGCTTGCCAAGTGGATGGGGAATGAACGATTAACCGGTGTGTTGATGGTGAGTGCCTGTACTTTTTTCTTAGTACCGTTGCTTTCTATTTATCGTGGCGCTTATCAAAGTGAATTGGCGATGCTAGCTAGTGGGGTCTCTCAGGTTTATGAGCAGCTGATTCGCGTGCTCATCATTATTTTGGCAGCTTTGGGATTTTCTTTCGGGTATTTTGATGTCTACCAGACGGCACAATGGGCGATGACAGGCTCAGTGGTTGGTGGAATAATAGCTTTATGCATTTTAAAGAAATATCAAAAGCAACAGTTATCTTGGCTACACTTTGCTTGGCCGACGGTGGCACAAATCAAAGAACTTTTCCGAACCGAACGCTATCTGTTATCACGCTTATTAATTGAAGGTGGCTTACTTACGCTTTATACTGGCCTGTTGATTGTCTTTCAGTTAGTGGATAGCTTTACAGTTGCGAACGGATTGCATCAGGCGGGGCTCTCCATGCTGGATGCGCAAAATCTAAAAGGCATTTACGACCGGGGGCAACCTTTCGTACAATTAGGCTTAGTCGTTTCAACCGCTTTGTCCGCGAGTTTTCTGCCTAATCTGACCCGTTATCAGATGCAAGATAAAAGCTTTTCCCATTTACGTTCTAGCAAGATGTATTTGCGGTTGATTGCTACCTTGGCGAGTGCGGCTACAGTGGGGCTGATTTTAATCTTACCTTTGATGAATAAAGCCTTGTTTAGAGACAACTTAGGAAGTAGCGCTTTGAGTATCTTTGCCATTGCGATTTTTATGATGTCGATGATTCAGAGTTACCAAGCCATTGAACAAAGCAAAAATCATTTTCGCCCAGCTTTTTATGCTGTTGTAGGTGCGATTGCGCTAAAAATGATTTTGTCGTATCCGCTCACCATTTTCTTTTCGATTAATGGTGCGAGTCTTTCCACCATTCTTGCTTTAGGGTACGCTTTGGGCTATTTTATGCTAAAGACGAGTCGCGCAGTGAATGGATTTTGGAAAGAAGATCAATTTGTGCTAAAATTAGGTGTGTGTTTATTAGTGATGACGATAGGGTTAATCGGTTATCTACAGCTTTTACCGCCTGACTTATCGCGGTTGGCTTCATTAGCGGTATGTATCCTCAGCGTGATAATTGGTGCGACATTATTTTTAGTAACAGCCGTAAAAGTCCGTTTGTTAACGATTCGCGAGTGGCTTTTATTACCAAAAGGAAAACAAATTTTAGTATTGATGCGAGGGAAAAAATGAGATTAGATAAATTTTTAAAAGTATCCAGAATTATTAAACGTCGCTCTGTTGCCAAGGA
>JAEWFE010000282.1 GCA_023389005.1 Bacillota bacterium | reverse complement strand
GTAGCCTGAAAACCAAACATGGTCAAACTAATACTCAATCCGATTGCGTATAAGAAGTTAATAATCGGTGCAAGCAATAACGTGTTGGTTTTAATCATGGCATAGCGCGTGCGCAAATATTTGGTATTAGTCTTCTCAAAACTATTCTTCAAACGATTTTCTTGACGGAATTGTTGGATAATATGCATTCCCGAAATATATTCGTTCAATTTTGTATTCAACTCACTCAAACGTTCACGCATTTGTCGATAAATCTTAGATGAAAGTCTTTGATACGTAACAATGATTAAGATTAGTAGTGGTAAAAAAGCTAAGTTTACTAAGGCGATTTTCTTATCCAAAGCATACATCGCGACAAAGGAACTGACTAAAGATAAAATCCCGGTCAATACCATCATAAAGACATTCCAAAAATCATACAAGGTTTCCGTATCATTGGTTACCCGTGAGACAATAGAACCTGCGGGCGTTTGATCGAAATAGCGAATCCCTAGTTGCTGTAACTTTTCAAATAAAATGACGCGAATACGATTTAACGTCTTAATGGAAGCAACAGCATATAAATACCATTGGCCAAACCAAATAAATGCCTTAATGATTGAACTTGCAAAATACAAACCAGCAAAGAGGTATAAAATCCGCATAGTCGCTGATTTGGTTTGTAAATAGTGGTCCATAAAATATTGTAGAATTTGTGGCATATAAACATTGATTACCGCTAAAGCAATTGAGAAGATCACCGCAAAGAAAAAGGTAGCTGCAAATGGACGCGCAAATTTAAAGGTTCTCTTTAAAATTGATGCTTGTTCTTTTAAAGTAAATGATTTTGACCATTCTGATTGTTGTTCCATTATTCAGCCCCCCTTTGATCTAAATGACTTTCTAATTGTTGTTTATGCCACATTTTTGCATACCAAGCTTGATTCTCTAATAATTGTTGATGCGTCCCGCGTTCAGCAATTTGACCATCTTCTAATACGATAATTTCATCCGCATGCATCACACTACTTAAGCGATGCGCCACAATAATCATCGAGGAGTGGTTTTCTTTTTGACGAATTTGTTCTAAAATAGCTTCTTCGGTTTTAGCATCGACAGCAGATAAGGCATCATCTAAAATTAAGAGATTCGGATCTGTAATAAAGGCCCGCGCAATAGAGATACGTTGTTTTTGCCCACCTGATAACGAGATGCCTCGTTCACCGACTAATGTTTCATATCCATGCGGCATTTGCATAATATCATCATGAATGGCTGCTTGTTTGGCTGCTTGAATCATTTTCTCTTCTCCAAAATTTGGATTAGCAAAACAAATATTTTCAGCAATCGTTGTTGAAAATAGAAAATGATCTTGAGGAACATACCCAATTGCAGGCAAATAGGCATCTAATCGGTAATCTTTAATACTATAATCACCAAAATAGATACTTCCTTGATAGTCATCATAAGTTCTTAGTAACAAACTCAATAAAGTTGTTTTTCCTGAACCCGTTTTTCCCACGATTCCTAGCGTCTTACCTTGAGGAATCTTCACATGAATATTTTGTAAAACCGGATTTTGCCCATCAGGATAGGTGAACGAATCCAAATCGATACTTAAATCGCCGTTTGCTTTTTGTGAAATACCTGTTTGTTTTTCAATAATATGGCTTTTTTCTCTGAATAGTTCAAAGACACGATCATAACTTGCATTGCCACGTTCAAGTACATTAAATAGTTGACCAACTGCAAACATTGGCCATACTAACATGCCGATATAACTCATAAAAGAAACTAATTGACCAATCGAAATGGTTCCTTTTACCACATATCCACCACCAATGATAATGGTTACCACATAAGTTAAACCAATAATCAGTGTAATTAATGGATCATATAAAGAATCGTATAGGGCAACTTTCTTATTTTTTTCGATGACAAAGTTGACCTTATCTTTGAAGTCTTCTACATCTTCTTTTTCTTGGCCAAATGTTTTGATGACTTTAATCCCGGTGACACTTTCTTGGACTTTATCATTCAAATCAGAAAAGGCGTCTTGAGATTTACGAAAAGCATTATGTAATTTATCGCCTAACACTTTGGCCATTAATGATAACAGTGGCAACGGTAATAATGCTAAAATTGTCAATCGAATATCAACAAAAATCATCATCGCAATAATCGTAATACCACCTGTGATAAATGAATCAATAAATGTTAAAATTCCTGCGCCTGCAACATTTTGAATCGCATTTAAATTCATGGTTGCATAAGCCATTAAATCTCCGGTACGATATTTATGATAAAAAATTTGGTCCATCAATGTAAAATGATCAAATAATCGTTCTCGTAATATTTTTTCCAAACGAGCTGCACTTCCCCAAATATTGGTACGCCACACATAACGAAAGGCGTATTGGCTAATTGCAGAAAAAACAAGCAGACCTATGTAATAAAAAATCTTTTGTAGATGAATCTGCTTACTGGCAATTTCATCAATTACTTTACCAATTACCCATGGTGGAATTAATTGAACCAAAGCTACCACAATCAATGCGGTTATACCAATTAAGTAATGTTTCTTTTCTTGTTTAAAAAACCACCATAACTTTTTAAATATCGCCATTTTTTCACTCCTATTCTTCAATATTTTTCTGTATTTTTATTAAATAAACCAATCAACCCTGATGAAATTTTGGATAACCTTAGCTGCTTGGAGTTGACCGACCCGCCTCACATCCTTAATAATCTGTGCTCGGCGGGTAGCTACTTCGGCGTATAAGCCAACTCGTCTGGGAAAGTCTTTACTTCTCGGACTTTCCCGACGTTCTGGACAACCTTATCCGCTCGTAGCTGACCGACCCGCCTCACATCCTTAATATAAAAAGGATAGCTGTATCGTTTGTTAGATACATGCTATCCTTTACCTATTCAAAATCAATTATTATTTCATTTGATTTTTCATTTGTTGCATCATTTGGCGAACTTTTTTCTCAGATGGTTTTTGACCCATTTGTGCCATCATTGTACGCAACATTTCCTCGTTAATTGGAGGGTTTTGTTTTAGGTAATCTTGCATGTATTTTCGCGCTAAGAAGAAGCCTCCTACTGCACCCACAGCAAGGGCAATCACAATGCATAATACTAAAATTCCTGTAGATACCATAATTACTTTCCTTTCTTTAATGTACTCTCAGTTATTCATTGTACTAAAAATTATTTCAAAAAGAAAGCCTTCCAAATAAATTTCCTACAATAATTCAGCAAAAACTTCCGGATTAAATG
>JAEWFE010000275.1 GCA_023389005.1 Bacillota bacterium | reverse complement strand
GAGAAAGCTAAGTTTGTCCGGAATGACAGGAAAATCCACTAGTGTTAAAGATTTTCCTAGACAGTCCGGCTTAGATGCGATGTAGCTACCCTTCGAACACGGATTAGAACCAGCTCGTTTAGACATGAAGAAATTCGTGTGTTTACCTTCCGCTGAGAAAATCGGATGAAAGGAGATTTTCTCAAGCGGGAGGGCGAATTTCACAATGTCTAGCTGGTGAACACCGTCAGGAAAGGTCGTGCAGCGACTTGGTTAATGGCAGTAATAAAATGGCTGACATAGTAGTTTCTTATATTAAATGAATAATAAAATAATCCGAATATTCAGCGGTGATTTGACTAATAATCAAGTTGAATATTCGGATTTATTTCTTGGGTTATTTTACTAAAATACTTTAGAAAAGCGTTTTTTATTTAGTTTTAATGTCTAGAAAAAACTATATTTTTATATTATGAATATCATATACAATTTGTTTGCCTAGGATATTTTGAGCGTAGTGACTATTTGGCTTATGTTCTTTTTCGATTAATTCTATTTCTTCTTTACTTAAGAATGTTAGTTTTTTCAATAAACTTATCACAATGCAGTCTGAAACATTATAAAGAAAATTGTAAAGTTCTTGAGGCGATGTTTTATCTGGATTCAACCATATCGCATTTCCCTCGGATTTTCCAAATTTTTTACCATTTTCGTCAGTAATTAATGGCATTGTTAATCCATATACTTCTTTTCCTGTCTTTTTTCGAACAATTTCAATCCCGGTTGTAATATTTCCCCATTGATCAGAACCCGCCACTTGTAGTGTTACATTTTTTTCTTTTAGCAAATGATAGAAATCCATTCCTTGTAATAACATATAAGAAAATTCAGCAAAAGAGATTCCAGAAGTAAGTTGTTTTTTTACCAATTCTTTATTAGTCATGTAACTAGTTGTAATTAACTTACCATACTCTATAAGGAAATCTTCCATTTTTAAATCTTTAGTCCAGTCATAATTATTTACAATTTCATAAGGAAAAAGCTTTTTTAGCTGTTCTTTTAATTTGTTAAAACTCTGAAAAACTCGATTCTTATCAGCTAAATCTCGTTCAGTACTACCTCGTGGATCGCCAACTAAAGCAGTTGCCCCACCAATAAGCATAATAGGCTTATGTCCATGCATGGCTAATCTTTTGGTAATTAGAAACGATGAATAATGCCCTAAATGTAGGCTATCTGCAGTAGGGTCTGTACCAATATAGAATGTCAATGATTCTTCGTTAAGTTTCTTTATAAGTTTTTCACTAGAAATTTGATTGATAAGGCCTCTCCATTTTAAATCTTCATAAAGTTCCAATGCATCCCACTTCCTTCTAATGTAATTTTCATATTTTGTATTCATAGTATGTAGTAAAATACTATGATTTGTCAAGCTGTTCTATTGAATATAAATGATTGAAGATGGAATTTAAGAATTATCAAAAAATTATGTAAAAATATTTTTTTCTAATAAACAGTTAATAAAGTTGCAAAAGTGTATGTGAATATTTGAAGGTTTAATTTGAGCATGTGTGCCAAATGCTATATGGATTTTTTTTTATGCGTTTGTGGATTTGGGTTAAGTAAAGAAATTAGGCTAGCTATTAATTGCAACGATTCCGCTATTTTCGTGGCAAATTATCCAACGATTATGCAACGAAAAATTTACGTTGGATTTTCGTTGTATCTATATTTAATCAATGTTAAGATAAAAAAGAAGATAATCGATGATAGAAAGTGGGGATGAAGATGGTTAAGGAGAGTAAAACACTTGAATATAAAGAAAAAGTAAGTCAATCATTTTTGAAAACGGTGAGTGCTTTTGCGAATTTTGAAGGTGGAAAGATCCTTTTTGGGGTGACGGATGATGGGCAAAATGTGGGGATAGCCGATACAACAGCGACTTGTCTAGCTATCGAAAATAAAATCAATGATAACATTTCTCCTAAGCCTGATTTTACGCTATCAGTTGATGAAAAAAAACAGGTAATTACACTTGAAGTTTTGCCAGGAAACTTTCAACCTTATTTATACAAAGGAAAGGCCTACCGCAGAAGTGATAGTGCTACAATTGAAGTCGACCAAGTGGAATTGAAACGACTAATCTTAGCTGGAAATAATCTCTATTATGAAGAACTAATCAATGAGCAACAAAATCTAACCTTTCACCTACTTGCTAAACAGCTAAAAGAGCAACTTGACCTTGATCTTGGACCAGAGATATTGAGAACCCTAGGCTTGTGTGATAAGAATAGGCAATATAATCATGCAGGTGCGATATTTGCCGATGAGAATACTTTTGCAGGCGTAGATGTTGCAAGATTCGGTGCCGACATCAATGAGATTCAAGAACGCCAGACGATTTATCATCAGTCAATCTTGAAGCAGTATGAAGTTGCTATGCAGATGTATCAACGTTATTATCAATCGGAAGTGATTCAAGGTCAAAAGCGTGTCAAAAAAGAAAGTATTCCCCAAGAAGCGTTTCGGGAAGCTTTAGTGAATGCTTTGGTTCACCGCCAGTGGGATGTGCCAATTCATGTACGGATTGCGATGTTTAACGATAGAATAGAAATCACTTCACCTGGGGCTTTAGTGGAAGGAGTGAGTCCGCAAGATTATCTTAGTGGCCATTTATCTCAATTACGTAATCCAATCATTGGGAATGTCTTTTTCCGTTTGCATCTGTTGGAAATGTTTGGCACTGGGGTACGGCGCATTAAGAGTAGCTATCAGCAAGCCAAAATCCAGCCAACCTTTGAATTTACCTCGCAATCGATTACGGTCACTTTGCCGGTGTTTGATCAACAAAAGCCACTAACTGGAGAAGAAAGTCAACTATTAACAGTATTTTTACCCAATCGTTTATATTCAGCACGCGAACTCAGTGAACAATTATCTTGGAATAAAGATAAAGTGAATCGTTTGCTGAATGAGTTGATTTTGAAGCGATATGTCCAAAGATTAGGACAAGGGCGCGCCACCAAATACCAAAAAATTTAACATTCTAATCGTTGCATTTTCGGGTGCAACGATTTTTTTGCGTCGTATAAAGGATTTTCGGTCAATTTACACTATTTTCATCCAGCGATTCCGCTATTTTCGTGGCAAATTATCCAACGATTATGCAACGAAAAATTTACGTTGGATGAATAGTTGCAACGATTTATAAAATTTCAGATGCTTTGTATATTCGAAAGGTTTTTAATTGTCAGACTATTAAGAAAACAAGTGTAATAAATAACTGTTTTTTGGTATAGGATATTAATTATTAAAAAAATACCGATTAAAAATGAATAAATTATGATAAAAAATAATTTTCTTTCATATAAAAATGTCTATACAATAAAATTAATGGATTTTTTTTGAGATGAGAGTCGTGATAAATTAAGATATTCTCCTTTTTATTACATAACACTATAATTAGGGGTAAAATATTTATTGTCTTTTTTTTATTTGGCTGAATCTAAACAGTCAGTACATAATTATTGTATAGGAGGTCTTCGATGCAAAACGAAGAAAAAACTTTTTTAGGTCAACCTAGAGGACTCGCTACCTTGTTCTTCACGGAGATGTGGGAACGATTTTCATATTATGGGATGCGTGCGATTTTACTCTACTTCATGTATGATCAAGTGACGAATGGTGGTCTAGGATTACCAAAACCAACAGCTGTAGCCATTATGTCGGTCTATGGTGCATTAGTGTATATGTCTAGTATTCTAGGTGGTTGGTTATCAGACCGACTATTTGGTTCACATAAGACTGTCTTTTATGGTGGCGTCTTTATCATGCTTGGTCATATCGTCTTGGCTTTACCATTAGCTGTGATTGGCCTTTTCGTTTCCATGATTTTAATCGTCATCGGTACCGGGATGCTTAAGGCCAATGTTTCAGGTATGGTAGGTCATCTATACTCTAAAGAAGATTTACGCCGCGATGCAGGTTTTTCGATTTTTTATATGGGCATTAATATCGGTTCGCTACTTGCCCCGATTATTGTCGGAACAGTCGGTCAAGGCTACAGCTACCATCTAGGCTTTGGGATTGCTGCGGTAGGGATGTTTATTGGACTATTAGTTTATTACTTCCAAGGCAAATCTACGTTAAATGGCATTGCGACTCAGCCAACGAATCCAATTGAAGGCACAGAGCGTCAAAAAGTATTTCGTACCATTGCGCTATTAATTGTAGCCGTCTTAGTTATTTTTGTCGGTGCCTATGCTTTAGGTGTGCTAACAATTGATTTCTTTGTGAACTTTGTCAGCGTGGTGGGGATTGCGATTCCGATTATCTACTTTACTCGTATGTTAGTTTCGGATGAAGTGACTGCCGAGGAAAAATCAAAGGTACGTGCTTATATCCCACTATTTCTTGCGGCGATTATTTTCTGGTCCTTAGAAGAACAAGGCTCATCCATTTTAGCTTTATTTGCCAGTGAAAGAACTCAAGCAACCTTCTTTGGCTTTACCATTCCAGCTAGTTGGTATCAAACGCTCAATCCATTATTCGTTGTGTTAATGACGCCATTCTTTGTGTGGTTATGGTCTAAAATGGGCAAGAAACAACCATCAACCGTTGTGAAATTCTCAATTGGTTTAGTCTTAGCCGGCCTTTCTTTTGTGTTATTAATGTTACCAGGTCTGCTTTATGGTGTAGAAGGTCGTGTCAGTCCATTATGGTTAATCGGCAGCTTCTTTATTATGATTGCGGGGGAAATGTGCCTATCTCCAGTTGGCTTATCCGTAACGACTAAATTAGCACCAAAAGCCTTTGAAGCGCAAACTTTAGCGATTTGGTTATTGGCAGATGCATCTTCACAAGTCATCAATGCGCAAATTGCTCGCTTCTACACTCCACAAACCGAGTCCGCTTATTACGGGATTGTCGGTGCGGTTGCGGTGATTGCCGGAATTATCCTGTACTTCAATCGCAAACCGATCCAAAAATTAATGGGCAATATTCATTAAAAATAAAATGCCATTCTCGCAATCACGTGAGAACGGCATTTTTTATTATTTACGATACATATCAAAACGTCCGATGTGCATCGAACGAATACTTTCAGCACCAGGCAAAGCAGGTAGATTCTCTATCGAACTTTATCGATACGTCAATTCAAAATGGGCAAATGCTGGTCAATGAAAGCAAACTCTTGTATCATAAAAGAAAAACAGCGAAGAAAAGAGTGTAAGTATGACAAGATTTTATTTTTTACGACATGGTATCACTGAGATTAATGAACAACGGC
>JAEWFE010000242.1 GCA_023389005.1 Bacillota bacterium | reverse complement strand
TGGCTCTATCTGTACCGAAAAATATCAACACTATTTCAAAAAAGAAGCCTGAATGCTATTCAATTTGAAAAAATTATAGCATATCAGGCTATTTGGCGTACACCCACCATCCTATCCAACGCTTACTATACAAGTATCCAGCATTGAAAAGTCTAGTTTCATCTTTTTTGATTAAATACTTTTGTGAAACTTCAATAAGCACCTTGCCATTTTCTTCTTTTAATTCTTGTTTACGGGCTTCGATATAATCTTTCAAATGATTGACAACTACTTCTCTGTCCGTAGTTTGATATTTTTCCATCAATGAATTCAAAGAACCTAGAGCCTCCACAACAAATGTAGAGTGTTTATTGGTTTCAGGATGAATATAATCATCAATAATTGAAAACGACTCTGAATATTTAGATTTTGTTGATTTTAAACGCATTCCCATAGTAATTACCCGACTCTATTATATCTCGAAGTACGAAAAAGCACGAGTATAAAATTGAAAAAATTTGACAAAAAATAGCTTAATACCAAGGCATAGAGCGAAAATATCTCAATTCAACTGTAAAACTCACGGATGGATAGTTTATTTATGTTTTATTACTGCATGGGTATTATAGCATATACTCTAAGAATTTGTATACTCAATCAATAAACATTTAAAAATAATTGCAACATATAGACATATTATTTCCTTGTATATTTTTGATTGTAATGGTATCTTATAATGGTAAAAATGATAAAAAATATTAATAAATGATACATAAAGAATCAAAAGGAGCCTTCTATGAAAAAACTATCTCGTGAATTATTAGCTGAAAAAATTCTCAAACGTCGGAAAGATTTTGGCCTTACGCAAGCGCAACTATCAGAACAAACAGGGATTAACCGATTGATGATTGGTAGGATCGAAAATCAAGAATATACCCCATCCATCGAACAATTAGAAAGCCTCTCTGAAGTGTTGCAGTTTGATCCAACAGAGCTATTCATCACCCAAGGAGAAAACAAACTAGCCAAACTTTCGACTCAAAAGCAATATAAAATCGCAGTAGCCGGCACAGGATATGTAGGATTATCCATTGCGACACTATTAGCCCAACATCATGAAGTCGTGGCTGTCGATATCGTCCCAGCGAAAGTCGATTTAATCAACCAACAAAAATCTCCAATTCAAGATGACTATATTGAAAAATACTTAGCTGAAAAAGAATTAAATCTAACCGCCACTTTAGATGGAAAGGCTGCCTATCAAGAGGCTGATTTTGTCGTGATTGCGGCACCAACGAACTATGATCCACAAAAGAATTATTTCGATACTTCAGCAGTAGAATCAGTGATTGAAGAGGTATTATCTGTTAATCCGATGACCATGATGATCATCAAGTCAACGATTCCAGTTGGCTATACAGAAAGTGTTCGTGCCAAATACCAAACGGCAAACTTATTATTTAGTCCGGAATTTTTACGTGAATCAAAAGCGTTGTATGACAATCTATATCCGTCTCGAATTATTGTTGGCTGCGATGAAAAGAGTCGCGAACAAGCTGAAATCTTTGCGTCACTTTTACAACAAGGTGCCATCAAACAAGCCATTCCGACCTTATTTATGGGATTTACTGAGGCAGAGGCGGTAAAACTATTCGCCAATACGTACCTTGCTTTACGTGTGTCTTATTTCAACGAGTTAGATACTTATGCCGAATCAAAAGGACTAAATACCCAGCAAATCATTGAAGGTGTTTGTCTAGATCCACGTATCGGTACGCATTACAATAATCCAAGCTTTGGGTATGGCGGATATTGCTTACCTAAAGATACCAAGCAGCTTTTGGCTAACTTCCAAGATATCCCACAAAATATGATGACTGCCATTGTTGAAAGTAATCGAACAAGAAAAGACTTTATTGCTGATCAAGTGTTAAGTTTAGCTGGTTACTATGATTACAGTGACAGTTTAGAATTTAACGAACATAAGGAAAAACAAGTTACAATCGGTGTGTATCGTCTAACCATGAAGAGTAATTCGGACAATTTCCGACAAAGCTCAGTTCAAGGTGTTATGAAGCGCATCAAAGCTAAGGGTGCTGAAGTAATCATTTACGAACCAACTTTGGAAGATGGAAGTACGTTCTTTGGTAGTGAAGTGGTTAATAGCCTTACTCGATTTAAGAAAAAATCGGATGTGATTATTGCAAATCGCTGGGATAAAGAGATATCAGATGTCGAGTACAAGGTGTTTACTAGAGATATATACAGAAGAGATTAATCCTATTCATAAATACGTGTAGACTTGTTGAGTGCTTAAATCATATGATACAATACACATATAAGAGAGGCAATCTCCGATTTTACTATCTGATTAAAGTAAAATTCAGCCTCTCTTTTTCTGTGCTAATGGTAAAAATTTAGGGGAATGGTTTTATACAATGTTTCGAGTGAGTGTTAAAAAAATTACGTTAATTTAGTAAAAAATTTCGTAATGAAAATGTAATATTATATTAAATTGATAAGTAAAACTATTATAAAAGTGATTTCGGTAAAAGTAGAGAGAAATACTAGTTATTTTATGAAAATGAATGTAAACTAAATCTTGATGCAAAAATCTAATAATGATAGGATATATTTATGATCAAATTTACAAATGAGGTCGTTTGTAAACGAATTGAGATATTAATTGGAGAGAATGAATAGTGAGTAAATACATGGGTGATAAGGAAATGGAATATACTGAATCTGTTGACTCTATTACAATTGATAGTCCAGAGGTTCAACCACTAAAAGAACATTTAGCACATAAGAAAGGATATCTAGTAGTGAAACGCCTGATTGACATTGTTGGATCAATTGTTGGTGTTGTCCTAACGATACCCTTTATTTTTGTTGTTGGCATAGCAATCAAACTAGGGTCAAAAAGTTTAAGAGCAAAAGTATTCTTTGTCCAAGAACGTGTTGGCAAAGATGGAAAAACATTTAAAATGATAAAATTTCGTTCTATGCAGGAGGATGCAGAAGAACAGTTAAAGAATCTATTACATAAGAATGAAATCAAAGGTGCTATGTTTAAAATGAAAAATGATCCTCGTGTTACTAGAGTAGGAAAGTTCATTCGTAAAACAAGTATTGATGAGTTACCTCAATTTTTCAATGTGCTGATTGGTGATATGAGCCTTGTTGGTCCTCGTCCTCCATTGATGCGTGAAGTGGTTCAATACTCTGAAAAAGATAAAGCTAGATTGTTAGTTAAGCCAGGTATTACAGGTTTATGGCAAGTGACTGTACGAAATAATGCCGATTTTGATGTAATGGTGCGCTTGGATATTGAATATATAAAAAATATTTGTTTGAAAGATGATTTAAAAATATTGTTAAAAACTATATTAGCTGTGATTCACCCAAATGGCGCGTTTTAGAGATTGGAGGAAAATTCAAATCTATGAAAGTATGTTTAGTTGGTTCTTCTGGTGGACATTTAACACATTTATATATGTTGGAACCTTTTTGGAAGGATAAAGACAGATTTTGGGTTACATTCGATAAAGAAGATGCAAGAAGTTTGCTTAATAATGAAAAAATGTATAAATGTTACTATCCAACAAATCGGAATGTAAAAAATTTAATTCGTAATACATTATTAGCTGTAAAAATTCTTTTTAAAGAGAAACCAGATTTAATTATCTCTTCTGGAGCAGCAGTGGCAGTACCTTTTTTTTATTTAGGAAAGTTATTTGGAGCAAAAACAATTTATATAGAAGTATTTGATAGGATAGATGCTCCAACTTTAACTGGTAAGTTGGTCTATCCGGTAACAGATAAATTTATTGTTCAATGGGAAGAAATGAAAAAAGTTTATCCAAAAGCTATAAATTTAGGAAGTATATTTTAAGGAGTAAATATGATTTTCGTTACAGTTGGAACACATGAACAGCAATTTAATAGATTAATTGAAGAAATAGATAAACTGAAAGCAGATGGAATAATTGAAGAAGATGTTTTTATTCAAACAGGTTTCTCAACTTATCAACCTAAATTCTGTGAATCAAAAAAATTAATAAGTTATAATGAGATGAATGAGTATATTAAAAAGGCTGAAATCGTTGTTACTCATGGAGGGCCGTCAACCTTCATGTCTGTAATAATGCAAAATAAGAAGCCTATTGTCGTTCCAAGAAAATTTGATTACGGTGAACATATAAATAATCATCAGTTAGATTTTTGCAAGAAAGTTCAGCTATTATATGATAATATATTTTTAGTTGAAAATGTTTCTGAGTTAGTAAATTTCTTTTTATTGCCAAAAGAAAATTTTATCTCTAGTGAAATAATGATTAATAATAAAAATTTTTGTAATAAATTAGAAGAACAAATCAATTTGTTATTTTGAAAGGAATATTGATGAAAAAAATTATTAATGTCTTGATTGTGCTACAGTTATTTATAAATATTTTTTCAGAGTATCTCTATTCGGTCAACCAATCTTTAGGTTACATTTTTTATATGACAGATATACTTAATGTTATAATCTTTTTCATTATATGTGTCGGTTCAATTTACTTAAAAAAATTATATAATGTTAGGTTCACCAAAAGAAATATTTTTGCATTTATTTTTGTCTGCTTCTGCTTATTTAGTTTTTTGTGGGGAAATGCATCGATTTTTTCGGCGATTCTTCGTTTGAGGTATGTTCTAGGAGGATTATTCTTTTATTTTGTATGTAACAATTTTCTTAATGATAAGACATATACATTTGTTATAAATAGCATGTTTATCGTGCAATATATAAACCTGGCACTGTGTTTCTATCAAAATCAAATAATGGGACTTCATTCCGATTTCTGTAATGGAGTATTTGGCTATGTAGGATATGCAAATGGTATTGAGGGGACATTTTGTTTGATATTAAGTTTGATTGCAGTTGTGTATTATTTAAACAAGCAGTGGTCATTGATAAAATCATTAGTTTTATTAGCTCCATCTGCAATAATTTGTGCTATTGCAGAAATTAAAATATATTTTGTTATATTCTTTTTGTGCGGTATTCTAGTTATTTTAATACAAGAAAGAAATTTCAAAGAACAATTAAGACTAGTTGTTATGTTAGGCGTAGTGGTACTTTTATTTTTCTTTTCATATAAGATTATAGAATTTATCTTACCAAATAACTTATCTACATTTTTCAGTATACAGAAGAGTTTGAATTATGAACATAGAACTACGTATGCTGGGCGTACTAATACAATACCGTTTATTTATGAAAATGTCTTCCATAACAATTTCTTACATTCAATGTTCGGAAAAGGACTGGGAACGTTGAATAAGGAATTTATTTACGAATTAGGTAGAACTTTTTCCGAAGAGGGATTTATTGGAGTATCTTTGTTGTATCTTTTTCTTTTAATAAACTTTCTAAACTCAGTTTTTAATAGATCAACTGTTTCAAGTGAAAAATTATTCGTTAGTACATATTCTTTTGGATTAATGATATCTATAGTTGTATGGAATGCTTTTTTTACAAGAACAACGTATGTTGTGTTCTTTTTCTTGGGAATAGAATATGTAAAGTATTTAAAAAGGAGTTATCAAAATAGTGAGAATCGACGTATCGGTAATAATTCCAGTCTATAATGCTGAAAAAACAATTGCTAAGTGTATTGATAGTGTTTTGCTTCAAAAAGAATTATCATTAGAAATTATTATAATTAACGATGGTTCGACGGATGACACATCAAAGGTTTTGAGTAAATATAAACATCGTACTAATATTAAGATAATAGATCAAAACAATTCTGGTGTATCTACTGCCAGAAATCATGGGCTTTCTGTTGCATCTGGAAAGTATATTTTTTTTGTTGATTCTGATGATATTTTGGAATCTAATTTATTGATGCCTATGTTAGAATATGCTGAACAGAATTCTTTAGATTTACTTTCTTGTAATCATAAAGAAGTTAATTCTACGCAATATAAGGGAAATCAGAATGCTTCACAAAGTTTTATAGCTAGAAATAATCAGATTGGAGAAAAATTTTGGCAACTAAATCCAAGAAGTGCTTGTGCAAAATTAATAAAAAAATCAATTATTGTTGATAATAATGTCATGTTTGATGAAAAGATGTCTTTAGGTGAGGATATGATTTTTATTTTTGAGATACTTAGTCACTGTAATAGTGTTGGATTGCTAAATGGAGGAAACTATATTGTTCAGAATGTAAATTCTGAATCCTTATCTAAAAGGTATGTAGAGGGTTTAGAAGATTCTTTAATGAAACAGTATAAAGCTTGGAGTAAGTTGTTATGTGTATATCCATCAATACAAGAAAACTATTACAGCGAGCATGTAGATTTTCGATATTATCTCATGTCTTTATTTCTGAGTAATTTGTATAAACAAAACTCTCCATATACGTTTTTAGAAACATGTACTATAATTTCTGATAAAGTTACGAAGTATAAAAGAAACATTAGTAAGAAAATAGATGCTGAGAAAAAGCCAAAAAACTTACATGAATATTTTTTTGTTTATGTAATAAAATCGAGAAACAAATATATAATAGCTAGTTTCTTTTATTTAAAGGAACTAATAAAGAAAATAAAATATCGGAGAATGTAAGCTATGAAGGATCTAATTAGTGTAATTGTTCCAGTTTATAATGTTCAAAGTTATCTAGAAAAATGTATTGATAGCATTCTTAAGCAATCATATCAAAACTTTGAAGTAATCTTAGTAGACGACGGAAGTACAGATTCAAGTGGTGTAATTTGTAGGTCTTATTGTCAAATTGATAAAAGAATAAAGCTGATAAAAAAAGAAAATGGTGGTTTATCAGATGCAAGAAATGTAGGTATATTAAATGCCGTAGGTGAATTTGTTGCTTTTGTGGATAGTGATGATTATATCCATGAAGATTATTTGCAACGTTTGTATGATTCGACTATAAAAAATAATACAGATATTTCTGTTTGTTCTTTTTTTATTACAACAGAGCAAGGAGTAATACTAGAGGAAGTATTGACAGATGATAATGAAATAGTAATTGGCTCAAAGCAATTACTAAAAAATATGTTGAAGAAAGATGGATATAGATATGTGGTAGCGTGGAATAAATTATACCGAAAAAGTTTATTTGACAAAGTTTCTTTTGATGTTGGAAAATTGTACGAAGATGAGTTGTTAAGTTTTAAACTATATTATCAAGATTTATCAGTATCTATTGTAAAAGAACCTTTATATTTTTACGTTCAGAGACAAGGAAGTATTGTGCAATCAACGATGAATATACATAAAATTCAGATGAAACAAGAGCTAAATAAAAAACGAATAGAGTTTTACAATCAAAAAAAAGATTTTGAATTAGTAAAACTTGCCAAAAAAGCTTATCAAAGATGGATAATATCAGTAATAGCAAAAGATAATAAATTAATTTCACCTGATTATTATGCTGAATTACAAAGGGAATTTAGATGTAATTTTAATTTGGATAAAGATGATTTCTTTTCACTTTTACAATCTTTAATTGGCTTCATTAATATTGGATTAGCTGGAAAGATTAAGTATATAATAAAAAAAGGAAATATTTATTATTGAATATAAGGATAAAAAGAATGGCGATGTTAAAAATGGTAATAAAAAAAATAAAAAAAGCACTAGATGAAGGAGTATTAATTGAAAGAACAAAACAAAAAATACGGAATAATCAAATTATTTTCACTGGCTTAGATTATGATATTGAGAATGTTTACTTTCAGAAAAAAATATATAAAAAATTGTATTATACGTATAAAGACGATATATTTGCCTACAAAAAAACAAATGAGTTTCAAGATGTAAATAAAATAATATGGACTTGTTGGCTTCAAGGGATTGATAACGCACCAGAAATTGTACAAGCTTGTATTAATTCTGTATCTCAATCTTTTTATGACTACGATTATTCGATGAAAGTTATTACTAAAGATAACTTTTCACAATATATAACATTACCTGAATATATTATTGAAAAATGGGAAAAAGGAATAATAACTAATACGCATTTTTCAGATATACTGAGAATTGAATTACTTTATAAATATGGAGGAATTTGGATCGATTCAACTGTTTTTGTATCAGATAATTGTGATGATATGAAGCATATATTGAATGATGATATATTTATTTATAAACAAATCTCTTTAGATAATAGAGCATTTTCTCCTATTATTTGTTCAAGTTGGTTAATAAAGTCTAAATCAAACAATGAAGTTATTGGATTAACACGTTATCTGTTAAGACTGTACTGGAAGGAAAATAATTATTTATGTCATTATTTCCTATTGCATTTCTTTTTAACAATGGCTTTCCGAAAATATTCAGATACATATCAACATATTCCGACATTTAATAACCAAAGTCCCCATATTCTTTCTTTAGAATTAGAAAATGAATTTTCTAAAAAAAGATGGATAGAAATTCAGAAAATGTCAAGTTTCCATAAATTAAGTCGTCATATTAATTATTCTGATGGAAATAATTTTTATAATAATATTCTGAAAGGAAATATATAGATTTGTAAAATGAGCAAAGTAAATCTAAAAAAGAATCTTATCTATAATATACTTTATCAAATGATAGGCATGATAATTCCGTTAATAACTTCTCCATATTTATCAAGGGTACTTGGTGCTAAAAATTTAGGAATTCAGTCATATACATTGTCGATATCAGTATATTTTTCTATGTTTGTGCTATTAGGTATAGGTAATTATGGTAATAGAACTATTGCAAAAGTACTAAATTCAGATGTGAAAAATGTAGAAAAATCATTTTGGGGGATATACTGTATTCAATTTTTTATGGGGCTAATTTTAAGCATATCCTACATTTTTTATGTGCTATTTTTTGTTAATAAATATACTAATATAGCTTTTATTCAAATATTTTGTATTTTAACAAATATGTTTGACATTACTTGGTTTTTTTATGGTAAAGAAGATTTTAAATTAATAGTTTTTAGGAATACATTTGTTAAAGTTTTAGGTTTAGTTCTTATATTTGTGCTTGTTAAAAACGAAAATGATCTAGTTGTCTATTCGCTCATCAATTCGTTAGTAGGATTATTATCTCAACTGATTATGTGGAAACAATTATACGAGGCAGTGAAATTTGTTAAAATAACTATTCTTGATATTAAAAAACATATAAGGGGAATTTTGATTTTATTTATTCCAGTTTTAGCAATTAGCGTTTTTACTAATATGGATAAATCAATGATTGGTATATATAGTACAGTTTCTGAAGTTGGATACTATGATAACGCAAATAAAATTATTGAGATTCCAAAATCGTTAATCAGTGCTCTTGGTGCTGTGATGTTACCTAGAACAGCAGCTTTGCTTGCACAAGGCAATGAAAAGTTAAGTATTTCGTACATTGAAAAAACAATGATATTTACTTTTTTCATATCAAGCCCTTTAATGTTTGGTTTAATTGCTGTATCAGATTATTTTTCTATAATATTTTGGGGGAAAGATTTTATTGTTTCAGGGATATTAATTGCAATACTTTCGCCAGCATTTTTATTTTCAATATTAGGTAATATAGTCAGAACACAATATCTAATTCCGAGAGCAAGAGATAAAGAATATACATATTCTTTAATACTGGGAGCGATTGTTAATTTCATTATTAACATTAATTTAATTCCAATTTATGGAGCGTACGGAGCGGCAATAGGTACTGTTGCTGCTGAATTTTTAATGTCATTAATTCAAATTTTGTTTGTTGAGAGGGAACTCCCCATATTTTCTTATATAAAGCAGGGAATTGTATTTTTATTTATAGGATTAATAATGTTAGTCGTTATTGAACTAATTAAAAAAATCCTTGTTGTTTCTTTTATCAATTTAATAATTTTAATAGTAATTGGTGCGCTTATATATATATCTTTATCTTATTTTTATATAAGATTAAGTACAAACAAAAATATTAATGATTTAAGACAGTATATAAGAAGGTGATATTGTTGAAACATGCATATTTATTAATGATTCATAAAGTAGATAATGGATTGAAAAGATTGCTTGAATTACTTGATTATGCTGAAAATGATATTTATATCCATATTGATTCTAAGTATCTTAATTTCGAAAAAAATGAGTTAAAAAAACTAGTAAAAGAGTCGCGGCTGTATTTCGTAAAAAGAACAAATGTAATTTGGGGAGACTACAGTCAAGTAAATGCAGAACTGGTATTGCTGAGAGAAGCAATAAATAATGAGAAATATGCTTATTATCATTTGCTTTCTGGAGAAGACTTACCAATAAAGTCTCAGAAATATATTCATCATTTTTTTTCTGAGCATAGTGGTAAAGAATTTATAAACTTTCAAAGTGAGGTATTTACTTTTGAAAATAGGGTTAGGTATTATCATTTGTTACAAAAATATGTTGGTAGAGGTGGATTTACGTTCATAAACTTTTTGGAAAAAGCCTTGCTTTATTTTCAGAAAATTATTCGTATTAATAGATCAAAAAATATTTTTTTTCAAAAGGGTGCTAACTGGTTTAGTATTACAGATAATTTAGCTAGGTATGTTGTTAAGAACGAAGAGTGGATAAGAAAACATTTTAAATTTACTAATTGTCCGGATGAAATATTTTTACAAACTCTAGTAATTAACTCCAAATTTAAAGATAATCTTTACCGTACAAAATTTGATAACTCATATTCTGCTATAATGAGAATAATAGATTGGGATCGTGGACGACCATATACTTTTAGAATTTCTGATTTTGAGTCTATCATTTACTCTGACATGTTATTCTGTAGGAAATTTCAATCTTCGGAAGATGATGCAATTATTGAAAAAATATATGAATGGTTGCAGACAGAATAAATAATTATAAAAGCATCATTTTGAAAGGATTTGTTTGTATGAAATTAAAAAGGTACTATATTATTTTGAAAGAAATATTATTTAATATCATTACGAGCCCAGTTTTATTGATGCCTCTAAAAAATAACAAAGTTGTATTTTCAAATTTCAACGGTAAAGGTTTTGGAGATAATCCTAAATATATAGCTGATGAATTATTAATGAGTGATGATATTGATATGGTGTGGTTAGTTAGTTCGTATAGCGTGTATACTCCAAAAAGAATTAGAAAAGTAAAAATTGGTACATTACGTGCTTATTTTGAATTGCGAACAGCAAAAGTATGGGTTGATAACATTCGAAATACAATGAAACCTAGTAAAAGAAAAAAACAGTTTTACATACAAACTTGGCATGGATCATATGGTCCTAAATTAGCTGAGGGTGAAATTGTTGAACACTTAAGTACTGATTATAAAAAGAAAGCTAAAAAAGATGGATATTTCTGTGATTTAATCCTTTCAGGGAATAAACTACAAGAAATTCAGATGCGAAATTTTTTTTGGTTAAATAAAGAAACTGAAATTATGAGAGTTGGATTACCAAGAAATGATTCACTTTTAAATTCTGTATATACAAAAAAAAGAAATGACGAAATTAGAAAAAAAATAAATATTAATGAAAACGTAAAAGTATTTCTTTATATGCCTACATATAGAGATAATGGAGACGAGGATGTTTATAGAATTAATTTTGAGTATCTAATTGAAGCTTTAGAAAATGATTATGATAATGTAATTATTTTGCTTCGTCTACACCCAAATGTAAAATTTGATTCATCTGAATTAATTTCAGAAAAAGTAATTGATTTATCTGAATATCCAGATCCTCAAGATTTGCTTATAGTTTCTGACTTTTTGATAACTGATTATTCTTCAGCTGCATTTGATTTTTCACTTTTAAAAAAACCGATATTTCTTTATGTACCTGATTATCAAGAATATAAGTCGTATAGAGGAATCTCACCTATTTTTGAAGAGTATCCTTTTCCAAGGGCTTTTTCTATTGAGCAACTTATTAGTTTAATTGATAATTTCGATGCTGTTGAATATTCAAAAAAAATATCTTCTTTTTTTGAAAAATATGAAAGTTATGAGACGGGTATTTCAGCAAATATAATTGCTAATAAAATTAAGTCAATAATAAATAATGAGAAAGAGGTTGAGAAATAATGAATATTGCTGTGATTTTTGCTGGTGGATCAGGTACACGGATGAATTCAAAAGATAAACCTAAACAATTTTTATTAGTACATGGTAAACCAATAATTGTGCATACAATTGAAAATTTTCAAAATCATCATAGTATAGATGGGATAATTGTAGTTTGTATTGAGTCATGGATAGATTATATGGAAGAAATGAAATATAGATACAGACTTGATAAAATAAAAAAAATTGTGCCAGGTGGAAAAAATGGACAACTATCAATTTATAACGGATTAGTAGCAGCAAAAGAAATATATGGCTTAGAAAATAATATTGTATTAATTCATGATGGGGTTCGGCCGTTGATAAATGAAAAACTTATTTCAGATAATATAGAAATGGTGAAAAAAAATAATTCTGCAATAACATGTACTGTTGCAAAAGAAACTGTTATTCTAGTAGATGAAGAAAATACAGTTTCTGAAGTTCCTAGTAGGGAAAAGTCTAGATTCGCAAAAGCACCTCAGAGTTTTTGGTTGAGAGATATTTTTTCTGCACATACTAATGCATTGAATGAAAATAAAATTGATTTTATAGATTCTTGTTCGATGATGAGATATTATGGATATAAATTAAATGTTGTTATAGGACCAAATGAAAATATTAAGATTACTACTCCTGATGATTTTTATACATTTAGGGCTTTATATGATGCTAGAGAAAATCAACAAATATTTTTAGGAGATTAAAACATGTACGAAAGCAAAAATACTATATTAATGGAAGACTTTGAATATATTTCGAATTTCAACATTGATTTTGAAAAGTTTCGAAACAAAAACATTCTTATTAGTGGATCAACAGGATTGGTGGGTTCTAACTTAATTAGGCTATTGCTTTATATTAATAGAATTAAAGATCTAAATATGAAGGTTTATGCATTAGTGCGAAATCAAAAAAAAGCATCTTCTATGTTTAACAATCTTTTAACTAGAAAAGATTTAGTAATTATAAATATAGATTTACTAGATGATGAATTTATCCAAAAAGTTTCTACGGTTAAATATGATTATGTTATTCACACTGCAAGCATTACAAATTCAAAAATAATGATAGAAAAACCAATCATGACATTAAATACCTCTTTTGAAGGAACAAGAAATATGTTAGAAGTATCCAAAATATCAAAGGTTGCAAGTTTTGTATATATTTCTTCAATGGAAGTATATGGAAAATTTTCAAACCAACAAACAACCCTGGTAGATGAAACAATGATGGGATATATTAATCCTCTAGACGTGCGAAGTAATTATCCAGAAAGTAAACGCATATGCGAAAATATGTGTATTGCATATAATACAGAATATGATATTCCAGTAAAAATAGCTAGATTATCTCAAACATTTGGTGCTGGAATTCTTCCTGGTGAGAATCGTGTTTTTGCACAGTTTGCAAATAGTGTTATTAATAATCAAAATATTGTGTTGCACACAGAAGGTAAATCAGAGGGGAATTACTGTTATTTAAGGGATGCTTTATTAGGTATTATACTAATTATGTTGGAAGGTAAAAATGGTGAGGCATATAATGTTTCTAACGAGAATACTCATATGACAATTTATGAAATGGCACAGTTAGTTTGTGATAAAATAGCAAAGGGATCTATTGAAGTTATTAAAGATATCCCTACTACAAATGTCTATGGATATGCAAACGATTCGAGAATCAAGTTAGATTCTTCAAAATTAAGGTTGCTGGGTTGGTATCCATCTGTTGATTTAGAAGAATCATACAGAAGAATGATGAAACAAATGTATATTTTTTAGTTAAAGGATTGAAGATTTATGGATACTACACTAGTGATTATGGCTGCAGGGATTGGCAGTCGTTTTGGCGGGGGTATCAAACAATTAGAAACCGTTGATGAAAACAAACATATTATTATGGATTACAGCATACATGATGCGATTAAGGCGGGCTTTACCAAAATCGTATTTATCATCCGTAAAGACATTGCCAAAGAATTTAAAGAAGTCATTGGCGACCGTATCGAGAAAGTCTGCGCCTTACATAATGTTAAAGTTGCCTATGCGTACCAAGAATTAGAAAATATTCCTGGTGAACTACCAACTGAACGCACCAAACCATGGGGAACAGGACAAGCCGTTTTAGCTGCGAAAGAACACTTGACTGAGCCATTTGTGGTTATCAATGCCGATGATTACTATGGACAAGAAATTTATCAACAATTACATGATTACCTAATCCAAGAAAATCCAACTTACTGCATGGCTGGATTTATCTTGAAAAACACCTTATCAGACAATGGTGGCGTCACTCGTGGAATCTGTCATATGAAAGACGGGTACCTAAGCGATGTCGTTGAAACCAAAAATATCGTCAAAACAGCAGACGGTGCCGAATCAAATGGCCGCACGCTAGATGTAGAATCTTTGGTATCGATGAATATGTGGGGCTTAACACCTGATTTCATCCCAGTATTAGAAAAAGGCTTTGAAGCATTCTTTGAAAAGGAAGTACCTCAAGATCCAACAGGCAGCGAATACCTATTGCCAATCTTGGTGGGTGAATTATTAGCCAAAGATGAAATCCAAGTCAAAGTCATCAAGAGTGAAGACACCTGGTATGGTATGACTTACCGCGAAG